>DAIOHI010000099.1:0-574 GCA_036744815.1 Paludibacteraceae bacterium | reverse complement strand
CACGTACGTCAAATGGTGTAGGTGCCGGTGGTGGTGGTGGTGCTTATTCTGCGTCACTTCTTTCTGTTATCCCTAAACAGGAATATTCTGGTCGTGTAGGAGCAGGAAGTTCTACTATTAATTCGGGAGGTGATTCTTGGTTTGTTAACGCGACAACCGTGATGGCTAAAGGGGGATCTAGTGTAGGAGACAATTCTAACACAAGAGTTTACGGAGGTGACTTGTCAGGTTATGGTGATGTGAAAAAGAAAGGAGGCAATGGAGCGGCTGGGAGTAATACTGGGAATAATAGTACTAGTTATGGTGGCGGTGGTGGTTCCTCAGGTGGAACATCTGCCGATGGAAATTATACAAATACAACTAGTACCAATTCCACAGGAGGAGTGATAACTGGTGGCGGAAGCGGTGGTAACGGAAGAACTTCTTCGCAAGGTAATGGAGTGAATGGAACGGCTCCTGGCGGCGGTGGGGGTGGTGCTTTTCGAACTTCTTCAGGTAATCGTACCGGCGGAGCTGGTGCTAACGGAGCTGTACGTATTACTTTCTTGTATCCTATTGTAGGTGATACTCTAAT
>DAIOHI010000098.1:0-7947 GCA_036744815.1 Paludibacteraceae bacterium | reverse complement strand
GTTTATTCAGGAAATAATCTTTTTGAATCCGCGCCCATTCCGAAGCATTTAGTAGCTCTAGTTTTTTAGCTGAATTACTCCATCCCGTCGAATATTGATAATTGACCGAGCTCGCCCCTTTCTTTCCTTTCTTAGTGCTGATCAAAATAACTCCATTCGAACCCCGAGAACCGTAAATAGCCGTAGCTGAAACGTCTTTCAAAACTTCGATGGATTCAATATCCGAGGGATTGAGTAAATTTAGCGGATTCGATTCGCCTTCGATACCGCCCAAACCTGCTTTTGTAGATGTATTATCACTAAAAAAAAGAAAACCGTCAATCACATAAAGCGGATCGTTACTTGCATTTATCGAATTTCCACCCCGAATGCGAATACTTGCCGGAGAGCCGGGTTGCCCCGAACTTTGCGTAACACTTACGCCTGCCAAAGCACCACCGAGTAAAGCATCGACCGAAGGTGCAGCGTTATATTCCAAGTGCTTTTGCTGAACCGATGCAACGGCTCCCGTCAACTCCTTTCGTCGCTGCGTTCCGTAACCAACCACCACAACCTCATCAAGATAAGTCGATTCTTCTTTCAGTACAATTGATATTCGTGTTTCAGCGTCCGATAGATTTACTTCTTGCGACGCATATCCTAAAAGACTTATTTTAAGTGTAAGCGGAAAATTTTTCGAAGTGGAAATAGTAAATCTCCCGTCAATATCGGTTGAGCTTCCGTCAGTCGAATTTTTCACAAGAACGGATGCACCGACAATCGGATCACCCTCATCATCGACAACCGAGCCGTGAATAAGAGTTTGAGAGAAAAGAGCAAGAGGGAAAAATAGCGCTGTTAAAAAAGCGTAAATGTACTTCTTGTTCCTCAAGAGCGTATTTTTGCTCCTGAAAAAAAGCAATATATTTGTCATATTCTAAAATTCGTTTTAGAAATAAGCGCTCCCGCGTCCGACTGCAATTGGCTTATGGGGGCGCTTATCTTTTTTATTTTCTGAACTTTGTTTTCGTTTTTATTTGTTCGTTGATTTGTATATAATATTCTGATTCATATAATTTTTAATTGATTATTAAGCTAATACAATCGTCTCGAACGACGTATTTTCGTCGCAGAAGCTTAGCATATACCAGACAGATATAATGCTTTTTCAGGAATAAGATGAAAATTGTTTATTGCCGTCGTTTTCTTTAGGACAGCCGTAGCACTGGAAAGGACGATGAGATGATTAGCGACACATTCGCATAGAACAACAGAAGGAAGAAGGAAGCAAAAATGAAGTGCAAACTGAGATCAATCCCTTCGGATTTACCTCTGCTGATTCGAGTGTGAATCTTTTGAGCTGTTGTTCGTTGCTAAATAAAGTATCCATTGTCTTAATCTTTTCGAAAAAATTCTGTAAAACATAAAAACGATTTCTGTTGTTTTACGATGCAAAGATATGTTGCATAGACTTTTTATGAAATACCATATACGTGGTATATTTGCAAATCTCTAATACCACAACAATCTAACAGCTTATTTTACCGAAAGTTAATTCTCCACAAGCAGATATAAATCAATTGAACTTAAGATGATTATTTTTCGTTATACTATCGGATCTGCCATTTTCAACAAAGCTTAGTTCTAAATAACACGATATAGGATTATGGAAAAACATTCAGTAAAAACCACATGGAAGGGTAATATGGCTTTCGAAGCCGATATCGACGGGCATGCCGTAAACATGGATGCCAAATCCGAATTCGGAGGAAACGACAACGGAGCAAGTCCTAAAAAGCTGATGCTGGCAGCGTTTGCCGGATGCACAGGAATGGACATAATCAGTTTATTGAAAAAGATGCGGGTTGATTTCGAATCCTGCGACATTGAAGTGCAAGGCGACGTGACAGAGGAACATCCGAAGTATTATTTTCATATGCACGTTGTTTACAACATAAAAGGCAGAAATCTTCCTTTGGATAAAATCGAAAAAGCCGTTCGCATGTCCGAAGAAACTTATTGCGGCGTAGGCGCGCTATACCGCAAAGCGATAAAAGTAACTTCGGAAATCAAGTTGACAGAAAGCCAAACTTCCTTCTTTTAAGGACGATAACCTGAAGCTTCGAGCAATTTTTGATAATCATTCATTTCAAGCAGCTGTCGTAAGCTTACATCCTTATTTTTATTCATGTAGCTTTCTACAATCTGCCATCCGATCCATGTCCCCAAACGACCGGGAGAGTCTTGCGAAATAGGCGCGGTAAAGGGCGCATCGTTTATATATTTCCGCACCAAGGGTAATTCAGACGAAAACAAATGCTTTTGTTCTATCATTCTTGCCCATATTTGCTTCTCGTGGGCTTCGCTCCAATCCCATTGCTCGCTGCTGTAACCAATGATGTTTTGCTTTGTTTCGTCGGGCATAAAAGTTGAGAGCAGATAAAGCATTTTCCCACGATACAGAATATTATCGATCAGGCGGTCTTTATCCGGGTCGAAGCGATAAGCGCGAGTAATAACGGTAGAAATAATATCAACAGGAATGCCTTCCGGATCCATATTGTAAGTCAAATAATCGTAAGTAAGCGATTTGTACAAAGAATAATCGCGTCCAAGATACAAATCCGTCCCAATTGCCAAAAAGTCGCTTCCGGCTATAAGCGAACGATTAAATCCTCCGACAAAGAAATAAATGTCGGGCAGTTTTATTTCGGGAAAATAATGCTTTATATAAGTATATCCTTTCGAAATTTTATTTTCAATATCCGAAACATCGCCAAAGGTTTTCAACACATCGGCATGCACGGCTCTTTGCAATGAATCGCTCAAAAACTCCCGAAACAATCCACAGATTTCTAACGTATCGCTTGCTTCCATTTCCCATACATCAACATAGTTTTCGTAAAATTCGGGATATTCAGCCGACAAAGCATTCAAGACCGAAAGCACTTGAGAGGTATCCATCGAAATAATCTGTTTGTCGATACGCTTAATATCGACTTTTACCGGATTATTCTTTACATTTATTTTAAAACGATTGTTGTTGCAAGATACCAAAACGAAAGAGAGAGAGATGAAGGAAAATAAAAAGAAGTATTTTCTCATAAAACAACATTTCTTATACATGAAAACTATAATTATCCTTAGATATAACAACGCAAAAATACGTATTTATATCAATTATACGATAAACGCAGCAAGAGAAATATTAGTATAATTGTGGAAAAAATTTCGCAAATCGGCGATAAATCACAGAATATTCAAATCAGAATTTATATTGCAGGCGAAGCGTAAACACATCACGTTTCAAATCGTTTGCGTCTGGCAGAGAGGCAGTTTTTTCGTAACGATTAACGTCGTAATAAGCGGTTAAGCGCAAAGTTGGGATTATATGCCACAAAACGCCGAAACCCAATGTGTGCTGCATCAAATCGGTGATTGTCGTATTCTCCTCTCCCACTTCATTGCCTCTGAGCTTTGTATTCGGATCGTAAATATCGTATTTCAAAACAGCAGCAAAAGGCAATGTTCCAATATCCTGAACCAACATTGCATAAGCACCACTAAAATCTCTCAAATAAGTATCTCCACTCGGAAGCGACGGAGAATCGGGACTTTTCGAACTTTCTGCCGTTCCGGGTTGCTGCCCGAAAAGGTATTCCGCTCTCAAGCTTGTCGCTCCCAACGACGTATTTATCGCAAATTGAAGATCTGTTCCAAAGTATTCGCGTTTCGCAAAATCGCCTTTATTCCGCGTTCTATCATCCACTACAAAGGATTTTCCTTTCATCGAACATACATTGCCCGTAGCTTGATAAACAGCACCGTTGTAATAAGAAACTCCTGCGCCGAACTCTATCAACTTCCACTTCTTCCTTCCCCATAGATGTCCGATAAAATCTTTGCGGTTATCTACATCTTTGTTGATGGCATTGCCGGAAAAAAGCCCTGCTTGTAAAGTCAAAAAGTTCCAAACTGATTTCTTATCCGCTTGCAAATGAAGCATTGCACCCATGTCGCGTTCGTTGGGAAAAAGGGTTTGAAAAATAGTGGAACGTTCGGGAGACTCGCGACGCGACGACGAATAGCTGATCTCGCTCCCGAAAGGACGATCGAAAACTCCAACACGTAAGGCATTCGATTTCAACCAAGGATCTTTCACATTCAGGTAAGCATCTTTAAGAAACAAGCCCTTCTCCGTCAAATCGATCTGAAATACTCCCGATGCAATTCCTTCGTCATACACAAACTTTAAACGACCGCGTCGGATACCGATACGATTAAAGGCTTCTTCTTTATTCTCGTTATTGCCTCCAAGCTTTAGGCTCGCATTCTTCTCGCCATATTGATATTGCGTTTGAACGTAGCCGGATATCTTAAGCTTGTTCGATACCGAATTTACTTCCTTATCAATTTGAGTTTTTCCTTCTTGTGAAAAGGCTGCCGCCGACAAAAGCAGAAATATCAGGGATAGTAGCGCTTGCTTCATTATCTTAATATTTATTTCAAAAACATTGCAAAAATACTAAGTAGGTATTACAAAGATATTACAAAACAATCCTTGTCCGAAAAATTTAATCCATCAGAATCCACTTCATTTAAAATACTCTTCTTGCAGTTTATCTGTTAATCATATTAATCCTGCTTAAGCAAAAAGAACTTCATTTTTTGAATGTCTGTTAAGGATTCCAAATATATTTTTCTCTTATTCCTTGCTTCAGGTATTTTTATGTATTTTCGTTCTTTCGTTTATTCTTAATACCAATCCATCATCTTGTTTATCGGTAAAATGAAGATACAACTTGCTCTTTCCTTTCTATTGCTATTGGGAACTTCTGTTTATGCACAAGAAGTTTATGATTTAAAAAAATGTTTGGCTACGGGACTCGAACAAAATTACCAGATACGAATAAGTCGCAATACGCAGCAAATATCCGACAACAACGCCAGTTTGGGTAATGCCGGCTTTCTGCCTACATTAGATCTCAATGCCGGTTATTCGGGAACATTGAACGATATAAATCAAGAACTTAGCACAGGAGAAAGCAGCAACAATCCGGGAGTTCACAATCGGAGTCTAAACGCAGGAATCAACCTTAATTGGACTGTCTTCGACGGATTCAACATACAAAGCAACTATGCCAAACTAAAGGAACTGCAACAAATGGGCGAAGTGCAAACCCGTCTCACTATCGAAAGTTTTATAGCCAATCTTTCGAGCGAATACTACAATCATGTGCAACAAAACATCCGACTCAACAACCTGAAATCTGCTGTTCGGCTATCGAAAGAGCGCTTACGAATAGTGGAGGCTCGCTACAACATAGGCTCGCTGTCGCGCCTCGACCTGCAACAAGCAAAGGTGGATTTCAACAGCGATAGTTCCAAACTCATCCGTCAGCAAGAATTACTCTTTGCTTCGGGCATTAAACTCAATCAACTGATGGCAATGGACGACCTGAGCTTTCCACTAGAATTAGCCGATTCCGCCATCAACATAACGGGATTGATAAACAAAGAAGAAAGCCTGCAAAAAACATTAAAAGACAACTCCTTTCTACTTCTATCAAAGAAGGAAAAAAACATCAGCCTGCTCGACTTGCGGTCCGCGCAAAGTGCCAATCTTCCTTACCTGAAGCTGAATGCGGGATATGGTTTCACACAAAACAATTACGACATGGGAACTTATATTCGTCAAGATCAATTAGGTCTAAATTACGGACTTACTCTCGGGTTTAATACCTTTGATGGAATGAACCGATCGCGAAAGCAACGAAATGCAAGAATACAGATCGACAACCGCGAGTTAGAATATCGCGAATTGGAACTCTCAGTAAAGAGTGATTTTTCCAATCTTTGGATGGCTTATCAAAACAATATGGAACTTACCAATTTGGAAAAAGAAAACCTGCATACCGCACGCGAAAACTACGAAATAGCCATCGAACGCTATAAACTGGGCGATCTGTCAGGATTGGAACTACGCGAGGCACAAAACAGCCTGCTCGAAGCCGAAGAACGACTTGTGCAAGCGCAATACAACACCAAACTCTGCGAAATATCACTCATGCAAATAAGCGGAGAAATAACTACTTATTTAGAGTGAAAAAAGCAGCAAGAAATTGTCATGTACTAAGCTAATTCTATTAAAAAAAATACATTTACAAGAAAAGCCTATTACAATAAATAAAACGTATCTTTGTATAGGCTCTATCAATCTGTTTTTTTGTAAAAATACTGCTTAGAATAAATAACTACAAAATATTGAATAATATAATGATATGAAAACAACAGCTTTTACTAACAATCACATTGCTTTAGGTGCTAAAATGCACGAATTTGCCGGATACAACATGCCTATTGAATATCCAACAGGAATTACAGACGAACACTTAACCGTACGACGCGGAGTGGGTGTTTTTGATGTATCGCACATGGGCGAGTTTTGGGTAAAAGGACCTAAGGCTTTAGCTTTTCTCCAAAAAATAACAACGAATAATGTTGCCGCATTGGAACTCGGAAAAATACAATATACTTGTTTTCCAAACGGAAAAGGCGGTATTGTTGACGATTTACTTATTTATTATTACGAAAAGGAAAAGTATCTATTGGTTGTAAATGCGGCTAACATTCAGAAAGATTGGGATTGGTGCGTACAGCATAATAGCGAAGGAGCTGAACTCGAAAATGCATCCGACCACATGGCTCAATTAGCCGTGCAAGGACCTAAAGCGACCGATTTATTGCAAAAACTCACTTCATTAAACTTATCTGAGATTCCATATTATACATTTAAAACCGGCGATTTTGCAGGAGTTAAAGATGTTATAATTTCGAACACAGGTTATACGGGCGCTGGTGGTTTTGAATTGTATTTTTATCCCGAATACTCGAAACAGATCTGGGATGCTTTATTCGAAGCCGGAAAAGAATATGGTTTGAAACCAATTGGACTCGGCGCACGCGACACATTACGCCTCGAATCAGGCTTTTGCTTATATGGAAACGATATAGACGACACAACTTCGCCCATTGAAGCGGGACTCGGATGGATAACAAAATTTATTGATGGAAAAGACTTTATTGACCGTCCATTGTTGGAGAAACAAAAGAAGGAAGGCACTGCTCGTAAATTAGTTCGCTTCGAACTTGTGGAACGAGGAATCCCTCGCAATGGTTACGAAATTCAGAATGAAAACGGCGAAGTTATTGGAAAAGTTACTTCCGGAATGATGCTGCCTGAAACAAAAGTCGGAATCGGGATGGGATATATTGCTACGGAATATAGCGGACAAGGAAAGTTTATTTACATCAACATCCGCAACAAAAGCATCAAAGCTAAAATTACGAAATAAACAAAACAGGCTATCTCATAGAGTAATTGTCATTACTGAATCTATGAGATAGCCTATCTTATTTCTTCATCAATTGACTGTAATACTTTTTCCCTTTTACATAATATTGAAACACGATACTCCGCAAGAACAATTCACTATACGCGTCAAAAGTTGTATTGTTCAAATTATCCTTCCTCTTTTGTACAAAGTCCTTCTTCATTTTTTTGTAATCGCGCCTTGCTTCGAATACACTTTTTGCATTTTGCATTTTACCCGAAACCAACAGTTGAAAAGCGGCAAGATAATCTAAGCAAAAGCGAGTAAACATGATTTTGCTTAAATGCTTCTCGGGAATATTTTTGTAGAGTAACAGTAAATTATTCCGAAAATTGAGATAGGTTTTTCTCGGATGTTCTACGTTCAAAGTTCCACCTCCAACATGATATACTATACTTTCAGGAATGCAAACTATTTTTCTTCCTCTGCTTTTTAAACGCCAGCACAAGTCAATTTCTTCCATGTGAGCAAAAAAATCATCGTCCAAAGCACCAGCTGACTGATAATCCTTTGCCCGAATTAAAAGACAAGCTCCACTTGCCCAAAAAACATCTTGAATCCTGTCGTATTGACC
>DAIOHI010000097.1:0-8007 GCA_036744815.1 Paludibacteraceae bacterium | reverse complement strand
AGCCTAAAACAGGGTGAAGCTCACAATTCAAATCAAACAAAAAAGAGGAAAAATCTGCACCAAAACCAAGACAAGGAATAAAGTATTCGTTGCCATAACCACCAATTTTCAAGGTAATTTTTTCAAGCATCCGGTAATCAAATCCGGTAGCAAAGCGAAAGTTCGAACTGACTTCCCGATCTATCTGACTACGCCAAACAAAATCGTCGGTAAAGAAATATTCCGTTCCCAAGCTATATACGGAGGGTAAACGTTGCTGCGCATATTCTGTTTTCAAATTGGTTTGGAATGGATTAAAAGTATTAAATCCTAAATGAAACTTAGGCGAAAAATGGAATTGCAAACCTACTTGCCCAAGCAAAGTCCCTCGATAACGATTATCGGCGGCAAAATAAGCCGTGTAGTAATTAAATTGAACTCCTATATTGAATTTATCGGAAAAATTACGAGCCAAGCCCAATCCAGCCATCATTTCGTGGTAAAGCGAATAACCGAAATGAGAGAAAGACAAAGCAACATTAACCAAATTTGTAGCCAAAAGTGCTTGAGCGCTTTTGTTGGATAATTCTTTGATAAAGAATTTATTTTCGAAAAGCATTGCCAATTCGTGTTGTGTATAATTACCGATTGCAGCAGGATTTTGAAATGCCGTCCACGAACGGCTGTCGGCAACGGAAGTTTGAGCTATGGAAGAAGAGGCGCTGATCATGGTCGAAACCTGAGAAAGCGCATAGCCAAAGGGCAGAAAGGAAAGTAACAACAGTGATTTTTTCATGAGATTTAGGTTCTTTTCAAGTGATAAATAAACACACTCAGCCTTCTTATGTTTTCGGCTCACATGCAAAAAAAACAATGCCGAAATAGAACAGATAGTATCTCAAAACAAAAACACGATCACATCTCACTTCAAATCATTATTGTTTATTTTACAACAAGACTTTGTTCGATGAATCTGTTTTTCGTATTTTACGCATCCCAAATATATAAAAAAAATCTAATATCGTCGACTAAAACTAATTTAATCTGTAATTTTGCATCTGTGGAAAAGAAGCGATTATATATTGTACTTGGGTTGTTTTTCCTTTTTAGCGGATTGACTTATGCCCAACGCTCGGAAACCGACCGACCGGTTCCTCCCGGAGGCGCTTTGCTTGAAGTGGAAATAAACAAGCGCGACACGACTTTTATCGCTCATATGTCGGCTGTCAATGTCTTCCCTCGACAGCAATTTTCCAACAAGCGGCAAGAACAATTTTATTGGCGCACGGTACGCGATATAAAAAAGACTTTGCCTTTTGCGAAGTTAGTAGGCGAAGAAATGAGGATGACAAACAAAGCCTTGTACCAATTGCCTAATGACAAAGCAAGAAAAGAATATCTTGCGAAATACGAAAAAGAACTTTTCGCCAAATACGAACCCGTATTGAGGAAATTTACCATAAATCAAGGAAAAATGCTTATCAAGCTGATTGACAGAGAGTGTCAGCAAAGTTCCTACGATTTAATTCGCCTTTACCGAGGTGGTTTTACTGCTTTTTTCTGGCAAGGAGTCGCCTATATTTTCGGCACAAATCTGAAAAGCGAATACGATCCGCAAGGCGAAGATCGTATTATCGAACAAATTATTCAATTAGTCGAAAGCGGACAGCTATAAGTTTCGAAACAATTTAAAACAAAAAGAAGCCACTCCTTTCAGAGCAGCTTCTTTCATATTTTCATTCCTTCTATACAAAAAGCAAAATCAATATCTGCGCCGAAATAACACGCAAAAACATCGTCAGAGGATAAACCGTAGAATAAGCTACTGCCGGAGCATCATTTTCGGAAATCGAGTTTGCATAAGCCAAAGCCGGAGGATCGGTCATGCTTCCTGAGAGAAGCCCCATCAATGTATAATAATTTAATTTTGCGAATTTTCGTCCTATAAAACCGACTATCAATAGAGGAAGAGTTGTAATGATAAATCCGCACAACACCCAAAGCAAGCCGTTACTTGATACAACTGTTTCAACAAAATTGCCTCCCGAAGCAATACCTACGCTTGCCAAAAAGAGCGAAATTCCAATTTCACGAATCATCAAGTTCGCACTTTGAGTCGTATAAGTAATTAATTTTATTTTATATCCAAAGCGTCCGAGCAAAATAGCTACAACCAAAGGACCTCCCGCTAAACCAAGTTTTACAGGCATCGGAATTCCCGGAATAAACAAAGGAATACTTCCAACCAAAACTCCTAAGAAAATTCCTATAAAGAAAGAAAAAATATGAGGATGATCTAGGCGTTTCAATGTATTCCCAAGCAAATCTTCCACTTTTTTTATCGCATCAACTTCACCAACCACCATAACCCGGTCGCCAACTTGCAGTACAAGATTCGGAGTTGCAAGCAGGTCGATTCCCGAACGATTAATACGAGTAATATTTACTCCTAAGCTTGAACGGAAGTTTAAATCACTAATGGTTTTTCCATTAATATTATCTTGTGTAATAACAATCCGACGCGAAACCAAAAGATTATCTGAAGGCTTCCAATCAAGTTCTGTTTTTTCTCCTAGAAACTTAGTTACATTGTTAACATTTTTCTTTGTTGTAATAATGAAAAGGACATCATCGTGTTGCAAAACACTATTACCGATTGGAACCGAAAATTCGCCGTTGCGCATCATACGCGAAGCTACGAATTGAGATTCAAGCATTTTTTTTGCTTCAAGAAGCGTTTTCCCTTCAATCTCAGTATTCGTCAAACGGATAGTAAGAAATTCGGGTTTTTCCTGTTTCTCATTATTCGCGTTAACAATATCATCGTTTTCTTTATCTAAAGAAACTTTAAAAATAACGCGTACTAAAATCAAGGACAAAATAATACCTGTAACTCCGAGCGGATAAGCCACAGCATAACCAAGCGCAATATCCGGCATTTTATCAATCGTACCAGAATCGAAAAGTTGATGCAAAGCTTCCTGAGCCGCCCCAAGTCCCGGAGTGTTGGTTACAGCACCCGAAAGCACACCAACCATCATCGGCATAGTGATTCGATCGGAAAAGATATAATACAAAACAACAGCGGTTGCAACACCAAGAAGAACTACAGAAGTTGCAAGCAGATTCAAAGTCATCCCTCCTTTTTTGAATGAAGAAAAGAAACTTGGTCCAACCTGTAAACCAATGGAAAAGATGAACAATATAAGTCCAAATTCCCTAATAAAATGCAGTATGTGAGGATCTACATTAAAGCCAAAATGCCCAACAAAAAGCCCAACAAACAACACAAAAGTTACACCTAACGAAATACCAAAAAATTTGATTTTACCTAATAATACCCCTACCGAAATAACAAAAGCGTACAAAAAGATAGTATGCGCAACACTTTCGCTAAACAGTAAAGAATGAAGCCATTCCATAAAAGTTAAATTACTGATTTTTAGACTATTAATAAACACCTTAAAGAAGATGCAAAGTTACACTATTTTTTCATATTATTATAGCTAACACATACAGGATTTTTATTGAAATAAATAGTTTTTTTTCTTCTATGGATTTTTGGAATAATTTTCCTCCAAATCCCTTGTATATGATAGTTTAAAACAAGTTATTTTCATTCTAAAACATATAAAATAACAAATCATATACGAAGCTTTTATCCTTCACGTTAAAAAAAAAGTTACTTTTGCATTAAAGTAAACCTTTTGTGTGTGTTTTTTAATTTCTTTCTATGTCTCAGAAAAAAATGCAGAAAAAGCTTCTCTTTATCGACAGAGATGGTACAATTATCGTCGAACCGCCAGTAACTTATCAAGTTGACACATTGGAACAACTTGAGTTCTTGCCGTCGGCGATAAGGAATTTATATTTTATCCGCAAGAAACTCGATTTCGAATGGGCTTTAGTAACCAATCAAGATGGCTTGGGAACTGATGTTTATCCGCAGGAAAACTTCGATAAAGTTCAAAATAAGTTTTTACAAATACTGAAAAATGAAGAGATTGAATTCGACAAAATATTCATCGATAAATCTTTTCCCGAAGATAAACTACCAACCCGAAAACCCGGCACAGGCATGCTTGGCGAATTCTTTTCGGATGAATACGATTTGCCGAATTCTTTTGTAATAGGCGACCGCGTAACAGATGTAGAATTGGCGAAAAATTTAGGTTGTAAAGCCATTTTTATCAGCGATGATGCGGAAATTTTAAAGGAAAAGGAACTTATTGAATACTGCGCACTACAAACTACTGAATGGGATAAAATTGCAGAATTTCTTTTTGCAGGAGAACGAAGAGCTACGGTAAAACGCAGCACAAAAGAAACGGACATTTTGGTCAGCATTAATCTGGATGGAAGTGGAAAATGCTCGATCAATACGGGATTAAAGTTCTTCGACCACATGCTGGAACAGATTGGAAAACATTCGGGCATGGATTTAACCATTTCTGTAAAAGGCGACTTGGAAGTGGACGAACATCACACGATAGAAGACAGTGCTATCGCAATCGGCGAAGCATTATTGAAAGCATTGGGAAACAAACGTGGCATCGAACGTTACGGCTTCTGCCTTCCGATGGACGACTGTTTATGTTCTGTTGCGCTTGATTTTGGCGGAAGAGCTTGGTTGGTTTACGACGTGAATTTCAAACGCGAATATATCGGCGATTTCCCGACCGAAATGTCGCTGCATTTTTTCAAATCGCTTAGCGATGCTTGTAAAATGAATCTCAATATTAAAGCCGAAGGCGACAACGAACATCATAAAATGGAAGGAATTTTTAAAGCCTTGGCAAAATCAATCAAAATGGCGATAAAACGCGATATTTATAATTACGAACTTCCAAGCACAAAAGGAATGTTGTAAACATTTTATACACCTAAACAAAAACTAAACAGCAAATTTACTTAAAGTATGAAATACGATTTCGACACAATAATTGACCGACACAATACAAACGCGATAAAAACCGACCGATGTAAAATTCTTTTCGGAACCGAAGATGTTATTCCTCTGTGGGTTGCCGATATGGATTTTGCTACGCCTGATTTCATCTTAGATGCGATCCGAAAACGCCTTGAACATCCGGTTTTAGGCTATACGAAAGCGCCTGACGATTTTTTCGCGCTTACACAACAGTGGATATCAGCACATCATTCGTGGAATTTAAAGGAAGAATGGATTGGATTTGTGCCCGGCATTGTGCCTGGTTTAGCTTTTGCTGTACAAAGTTTGACCTCGGCTGGCGATGAAGTCATTGTTCAACCACCGGTTTATTATCCTTTTTTTAATGTGATAAAAAACAACAATCGAATTATTGTTCAAAATAAGTTGAAAGAGGAAGAGGGCAAATTTGTGATGGATTTCGATGATTTGGAAAAGCAATTTACCGAACATACACGCTTATTTATTTTGTGTAATCCTCATAATCCGGGTGGACGCGTATGGACAAAAGACGAATTATTGAAATTTGCAAACATCTGCGAACGACACAATGTAAGCGTTGTTTCCGACGAAATTCACGCCGATATGGTTTTGCCTTCATCAAAAACAAGACATACGCCATTTGCTAGTATTTCGGATTGGGCTGAGCAAAATTCAGTCACTTTTATGGCTCCGACAAAAGTATTTAATATGCCGGGACTTATCAGTTCATGTTATATAATTCCCAATGCGATGCTGCGAAGTAAGTTTGTGCAACATTTAGAAGCTTCAGAATTGGCTTCCGGAAATATTTTTGCCTACATAGGCGCCGAAGCTGCTTATCGGCATGGTGAAGAATGGCGAAAACAAATGCTTGATTATGTGCAAGGTAATATTGATTTCATTGCCGATTTTCTGAAAAAGAATATTCCCGAAATAAAACCAATGCTGCCCGAAGCTTCGTTTCTTGTTTGGCTCGATTTTAGTAGGTTGAAATTCGAAACGGAAAAAGACTTATTTCGTTTTGCTATTGACGAAGCCGGACTTGGGCTTAATCTTGGCGCGACTTTCGGATGTGGCGGCGAAGAACATCTGCGCTTGAACGTCGCAAGTCCGAGATCGGTAATTGAACAAGCGATGAAGCAATTGTGCAAAGCTGTGGAAAAACGCAGAACACAATTATTATAATCAATAACGGATTCGACAATGAAAAAAAGCTTTCTTTATATATTGATACTTCTGATTTTGGTTATTACGACCTCAAGCACCAATGTTCTTGCAAATAATCAGGAGCCTAATATTATAGAGAATTTGGCTGATCACATCATCGAATATGGCAAGCGGCACTTGAAAACGCCCTATCGCCGAGGAGCGACAGGACCATCCTATTTCGATTGTTCCGGTTTCACCAGTTACGTTTACGGATATTTTGGATTTTTGCTTCCGCATTCTTCCTCGGCTCAGGCAAATCATGTCAGTTCTATCACAAAAAAAGAACTTCAAAAAGGTGATCTTGTCTTTTTCGAAGGGCGATCGCATAACGGTCGCGTGGGACATGTAGGCATCGTAACCGACTCGAAATCAGACGGCACTTTTAATTTCATACATGCATCCACACAGAGAGGCGTTATTATTTCCAATTCGCAGGAGGATTATTATCGGAGACGTTTTGTAGGAGGAGGCAGAGTGTTAAGCAACGAGCAATTGGGGCTTCCTTTTCCTTTACCAAATCATACTTCGACAAACGAAACAACGGAATATCATACCGTACAAGAGGGCGAAAGCTTGGAGTCAATTGCCAAAAACTACAACGTAAGTATTGAAGACTTGAAAAAGGAAAATAATCTGAGCGAAAACACAGTTGCTTTGTATCAGATTTTAAGAATTAAATCTCATGCAGAAGTTGCAAGTGAAACAGGTTCGAACGCGATAAATATCACTTTGGCGGAGACTAATAATTCTCCGGGAAGCCTTCAAACAACGGAAGAAGAAAAGCTTTTCCAAGAAACGGAACACAGCGTGAAAAGAGGTGAAACTCTTTATTTGATATCGAAGAAATATAATGTTTCAATCGAAGAATTAAAAGAAATCAATCATCTGAAAGGTAACAATCTTCAAATTGGGCAGATACTAAAAATATCCGAAAACAAGGAACAAATTAACACTCCCTCATCTGTTGTAGAAAAAACTTCAACAAAACATATTGTTAAATCGGGAGAGTCGCTATATGCCATTGCAAAACAATACGATTGCAGTATCAACGACCTGAAACAATGGAACAACAAGCAAGGAAATAAAATAAAAGCTGGAGAAGAATTATTGATTTACTCAAAATCTGAATAAGCGACAGGCATTTTCGGTCGTTATACGATCAATTTCCGCTTTTGACGTATTGTACACTTCCGACAACTTCGTGCAAACATAATCTACATAAGCACTTTCGTTGCGTTTACCACGAAAAGGCGCCGGAGTTAGATAAGGCGAATCGGTTTCAAGAAGAATGTGTTTTAATTCAATTTGTTGAACAACTGCTGCCAAACCAGAATTTTTAAAAGTAACAATACCGTTAATTCCTAACATGAAGCCGCCAAAGTCGAGAATCTCCTGAGCATTTTCAACACTTCCCGTAAAACTATGAAATACGCCTCGCAGACCTTTATTTTTGTATGGCAGTAAGGCTTCTATTGTCTCACGAAAGGAATCGCGGACATGAATAATAACAGGCAAATCGTATTCCAATGCCCATTCTACTTGTTGCTGAAATGCCTCGACTTGTTCTTTATAAAAAGTTTTATCCCAATACAAATCAATGCCGATTTCGCCAATAGCAATCCATTTGCGCCTTTCGAGTTCGGAGCGAACAAGTGATAACTCATCCCTGTAATTTTCCTTCACGCTTGTAGGATGCAACCCGATAGCGGCATAACAATAATCAGGATAATCCGCTTCGAGCGAAAGCATGCGAGGCAAAGATTCCGAATCAACATTAGGAAGCACAATCCGCTCCACACCCACGGCACGAGCGCGAACAATCGCTTCCGAACGATCGTCGTCAAATTCCTCAGCGTAAATATGTGAATGAGTATCAATCATTTTAAAAT
>DAIOHI010000096.1:0-8020 GCA_036744815.1 Paludibacteraceae bacterium | reverse complement strand
AATGCCGGCTCGAAACGGGACGAACGCATCAAATACGCGTTCACATGAAGCACATCGGGCATACGCTCTTCAACGACGAACGTTACGGCGGAAATGATGTACTGAAGGGCAGCACTTCAGCAAAATACAAGCAGTTTATCAAAAATTGCTTCGACATCTGTCCTCGTCAGGCACTACACGCAAAAACCTTGGGTTTCGTTCATCCCCGCACGGGCAAAGAAATGTACTTCGACAGTGAGCTGCCCGAAGATATGCAATTATTGATCGAAAAATGGAAGGGATATAATCCGCTGTAATATAGACTATATATTAAAGAGTCCCAAACATTGAAATCAAAATTCCTTTTCTAATGTAATCTATTGAATATACTAAGCTTTTTTCGGATCAGAATTATTATCCATTTAATTTTTCTATTTCATAAATAAAGGATAATATTATTTACTTTTAATTCTCTATACACAAATAAATTCACATATAATTTTGTTTTAGAATAAAATAAAAGAAGCTGCTCCTTAACACAGGGAACAGCTTCCAATTAAATCTTTTAATAAAATCGAAACTTATTTTTTTGAAGCTTCCAACGATTTTTTGCGGAATTCTTTCAACTTTTTTTCCAATTCCAAAGATGCTTTACGAGCACGAGTACCTGCAGCTTTGTTACCTTTTTCGATTTGAGCTTCTGCGTCTTTCAATAGACCGTCAAATTCTTCTTTGATTTTTCCTACTAAATTTTCCATTTTCTAAGTTTTTAATAAATTAATATAAATATCGCCAAATTGACTGTTTCACAAGGTGCAAATATAATACATTAACATTAACTTCAAAAGCAAATGTGTTTTTTTTGCAACTTAATTTTATTTTTTACCCTAATTTTATTTTTTTAAAACAATATTTTCCTCTTTTGCGATAAAAAGGAGCTTTGCCGAGGGTCAAAACGGGCAAAGAATCTTCGCCTCTTCAGCTTTTTCCTCTTATGCTCACCGAATAACAAAATACCTATATGTTGGGATTGCTGTTCTAAAAAAAAGGCAGTTCCTTTGCATCATCAATATTGATTTTAGTTAGTTTGTATTAGTTAGTATCACTCTTTCTGCTTGAATTCATTTAAATTATGATTCAAGCAGAAATTTTTTAGGCTAATATCGATTATTGACAAAAAAAACCTACCTTTGTTATTATCGATATTTTTTCAAAAAGACAAAAAATATGCGAAACAAGACAACATTTACAGCAAACGACAAGTTGAGTTATATCATCAATTGCAATCATTCTCTATTGTTGGTCATCAGTCGTTTTGATTTGTCGCTGGGATTTGGCGACAAAACTGTGAGAGAAATTTGCGAAGAAAACGGAATTGATTCCGACACCTTTTTGGCATTGATAAATTTTTTATCGGAAGGAGAACACGATCCGTCGAAAACTTACGAGTCAATAAAATTCGATTCAATTGTACGTTATCTGAAAAACGCGCACAATTATTTCTTGAATTATAAACTGCCCGCCATTCGAAGCAAATTGCTTCAAGTGGTTGATTTGTCATCAGGACATGCGCCTTTCCGTGAAATATTTCTGAAATTTTTCGACGATTACTATGCTGAAGTCAAAAAGCACATGGATTACGAAAATAACGTCGTTTTTCCTTATGTTATTGATTTGTTCAACGGAAAACGAAATCCGAATTACAGCATCGCTATTTTTGAACAAAAACACGACCAAATAGATGCTAAAATGGTGGAACTCAAAAATATTCTTCTAAAATATTATCCATCGAAAGGAAGCAATCATTTACTGACCGAAATTCTGTTCGATATTTACGCTTGCGAACAAGATTTATCTTCGCACAACAGCGTTGAAGATCTGCTTTTTGTTCCTGCGGCAAAAGCTTTAGAGCAAAAAAACGCATAAATCAATGAGCAATTACGAATCCATAAAAATAGTTATTGCCGAACCATCCATCATCCTTCGAAATGGTTTAGCCTATGCTCTGAAGCGTATTCCTAAAGTTAAGATTTTTGCCCTTGAGAATGCATTATTCACTTCCATACCCGGCTTTCTGAGATTGCACGAACCTGATATTTTCGTTGTAAATCCGACTTATTGGGGAAATTTGGATTTAAGCAAGCTCAAAGAAGATACCGATCTGCCAAAACTTCGATGCATGGCTCTGCTCTACGCTCCGGCTGATGAGTTAATTCTGAAACAATACGACGAAACAATTAATATTTTCGACAGCCAAGAGCATATCGGAAAAAAAGTAGAACAGCTTGCCAGAGCACTTCAACCCGAGGAAACACAACATGGCACAGATATATTGAGTGTGCGTGAGAAGGAAATTATCAGCTGCGTAGTGAAAGGAATGACCAATAAAGAAATTGCGAGTTCCCTTTTTCTCTCCACTCACACGGTCATCACACACCGCCGTAATATTGCCCGAAAACTCGAAATTCATAGTACGGCAGGACTTACCGTTTATGCCATAGCTAACAAATTGATAGAAATAGACGACCTGAAAAAGAACAATTAAGATAAAGCGTTTTTCTTCATTTTTTGTAAGAAGTAGCGTAAAATAAACTCATAGACGACTTTTTCTTCGAACATACTAGAATTCGAAGGATATTTAGAAGAACCTACTGTTTCTATAAAAAATTGATAAATCATTTAAAAGCTTCTGAACATTTAAATAATGATACATATAAATATGCTATACCATAATAGATAAAAGCCTCTTGCAAGCATAGTTACAAGAGGCTTTTGTCAGAAAATCAAGCAGGATTGAGCAAAAACAGATAGATTTTTGGTTTAGGTTAATTGCTTGGTGATATTTATGACAATTTATATTATTTTATTTCACTAAATGCATCTCTGTACATCAATCCTGATGTTGTTTTTTTTACAGCATCGGATGAATTGTTGAATTTATAAGTAAGTTCGTAGGTTTTTTCTTTCTCAACTTCGTATTCGTTTACATGTATTACAAGTTTTACCGAATCTGTACCTTGGCTTTGCAGCGGACGTAAATCAAAAGACGCAATTCCTTGGCTTCTATAGGCTGGATAATCCTTATTATCGTTGTGTCTAAATTCTAAGTGAATTTTACCGTCGTCGTAAGTTTTTGTTTTGTCCGACACTAAGTTTATATAATGTCCGATTATCGTCGATCCGTTAACAAGATACATAAACTCGGTATTCAGATAATGGCTTCCAACCCATATATCGAGCATTTTAATCGGATGATCACCGATGCTGTCGCGTACTTCCTGTGTAGTTTCGCTGGTAAATTCAAAAATTCCTTTTGTAAGAACTTCGTAAATATCAAGAAGACGTACGTTCTTTGTCGAACTTTCTTCGTTATTCGATAAATACGAGTAATAAGGAATGATACGCTTTCCATCAGCCGGTTTGTAATTTTTGTCCGACAAGCCGGATTCCGTAACTTTTAAACTATTCCCATTATCGTGAACGAAAGAGAAATTGACAATGCTATCGGGATTTACAACAGTTGCTATCCCGTAATAAATAGGTTCTTCGGCATCGTTGTTGCTGCACGAGTGAAAGATGATAGGCAAGGCTAATGCCAAGGCTAGTATTAAAATATTCTTTTTCATTGTTGTATAATTTTAAAAAATGTTCTTCTTAAAGTTTGTATTGTAGTCCTATGTTTAGATTTACAGCTAATGGCTGTTTTGTTCGTATGCTGGTCGGTTGTCCGCCATCGAAATAATAGGCGAGACTTGGTTCTATATAAAGTCCCACATTGCGATATATTTCATAAACCGTACCCATCGAAAAATTAGCCGACAATTGTATTCCTTCCGTCAGTTTTGGTCCGATTGAATGCGAAGGCAAATAAACGTAAGGCAAAATTTCCGGATTGTCGATTTTTTTTTGCTTATAAGTTTCTATCCCTTTTTCTACCGTCATACCTCCCGATAGGTAAATATTCCATTTTTGATTTTCGTAGAGGTTAAAAGCCACATTGACAGGAATGCCCAGATAATGTAACTGCAAATCGGCTACTTGAGCATTGGATGGATCTTTTTCAAAATGAGTATGCAGATAAGTATATCGCAATCCGGTTATTATATCCAACTTATCGCCAATGTCTTTTCGCAAGCTGAGTCCTAAAGATAGGGGCGCTGAAAATTGAATGTCCGAAAAACTGCTTTCTGCTAATAAAGCTTCAGGATCGCTTGTCGTTTTCTTTTTCGACACAAGTCCAAAACTCTTCATACTACTGGGAGCTTGTTCTTGTCTTCTTCTGTTGTTCGAAGCATCTTTTCCGTTTGAAGAACCGTAAGCAAGAGCTAATGACCATTTTTTGTTCTTTCGTAGAGCTTTATCCGATTTTTCATCGGTTGTGTTTATATCTTCCAATCGAGTGAGTTTTACTTTTTTCTCCTCTGTTATTTGTTTTGTAACGGGAACTTCTTCCTCTTTCGAAGCGATATTCTCCTTTGTGTTTTGCTCTTCCGTAATATCCTCAACAATAACTTCTACTTCGTCTTTCTTTTCCTCTGCAATTATTACATTTTCCGGATTTTTCTTTTGATTCGAAACCCTTGCCTTTGCTAAATA
The DNA here is from genome assembly GCA_036744815.1 of Paludibacteraceae bacterium. Lineage (GTDB taxonomy): Bacteria > Bacteroidota > Bacteroidia > Bacteroidales > Paludibacteraceae > H1. The sequence continues at coordinate 3,445 of DAIOHI010000096.1, read as the reverse complement.
AGTATTGTTTTCTGAACTTGAAACCGACTCCGTATTTTCTTTCGATGTTATTTCTTCCTTAGCAAATTCTGATTGATTTTGAATCGGTTTTATTGTTTCAGTTTTTGCTTTATGCTGTTCTTGGTGGGCAAAAATATCTTCTGTTGCGTTGTCGGATGAAAATGGATTTAATGTGAATAACAAAGCCAATCCTGCTGCTACGGATGCTGCTGAAAGCCATGACCAAAGAGGAAGTCTCCTTTTTTGAGGCTGGATTCGTTTTTCGATTTCCGACCAGCAGGCATCGTCAATAGGAACGGAGAAATTCTCCATTTTCCGTTTGATCAGTTCGCTGAACTCGTCTTTCGAATTTATATGTTGTTTATTATTTGACATTCTCTTTTAATAAGTATTCGTTTATTTTCTGTTGAAGCATTTTTCGCGCTCTTACAAACTGCGAATAAGATGTGTTCTTCTGTATGTTCAACATGCTTGCGATCTCGTCGTGCGTGTATCCTTCTACTGCATAAAGGTTAAAAATAGTACGACAACTGGGTGGCAATTCTTCGATACAAAGTTGTATTTCTTCAGCTGAAATTCCGTCAAAAGTTGCTACATCTACCGATTCGAATTGATAATCAACGTCGTCGAAACTAATGCTGTTTTTCAAAACATTGTTCGTTCGCAGATATTCCAAAGCTGTTGTTACGAAAATCCGCCTTACCCATCCGGCAAAAGCGCCCGCTCCTGTGTAGCTGTCGATCTTTGTGAACACTTTTACAAAGCCATCTTGAAGAATATCGCGAGCTACTTCCCTGTCATTTACATAGCGCAAACAAAGTCCCATCATCGCAGGTGCGTAGAGCTCATATAAACTCTTAAAAGCCCACGACTTCCCTTTCTTACACTCAGCAATCAACAGCTGTTCATCCATCACTTGATTTACTTTCTATTTATTAAGATGAAAAAAAACATCAAATCTTGCACGACTTTAGAAAAATGCGTATTAAATAATGTTAATGATTCGTTTTTGAATAATGAATTCGAAAGACGATTAAAAATAACAAACTACAAATGTTAGATGTTTAATTATCCAAAAATAATAAATTTGCGATTAAGACAAATAGAAGAGTAAATTAATATAGCTGTTTTTCAAATCACTTAACTTTTTTGTTTCCTTATAACTTGTTTTTTAAGGGAAAATATCTGATTTGCTTTTTTATAAACAAGAACTATTTTCTATCAAAACTGTTTTATAGACCAAGGAAGAGTGAATAATGATGAATAAAATTAAGACGGAAAAATTTGATGTTACAGGCATGACTTGTACGGCTTGTGTGTCGCATGTCGAAAAATCGGTAAGCAAGTTGAGCGGAGTTCAGCAAGTGAATGTGAATTTGCTTTCCAATAGCATGACCGTATCTTTTGACGATAATGAATTGAATGTCGGAGATATTGAGCAAGCTGTTGAAAGTGCAGGTTATGCTGCTCATTTGAAACAAGACGATAATCGAAAAGCTGGAGATCAGCCAAAAATCGATTACGTAAAACAAGAACAGCAAGAGATGAAGATGAGATGGACTGTATCGCTCATTTTTTTGATTCCTCTCTTGTATATCGCTATGGGAAATATGTTGAATGCTCCCATGCCTGCGTTTTTGTTGGGAGATGAAAATGCTTTGATTTTTGCATTTACGCAATTTATGCTGACTCTTCCCATCGTTTTCGTCAATTGGAAGTACTTTCAACGAGGTTTTACTTCGCTTGTTCGTCTGGCTCCTAATATGGATTCGCTGATTGCCATTGGTTCGTCAGCAGCAATTATTTACGGTGTTTTTATAATATATCGGATGGCATTTGCGCTTGGACATGGCGATGCAGCTGCTGCGGGACATTTCGTTCATGATTTGTATTTTGAATCGGGAGCAACAATTTTAACCCTGATTACTTTAGGGAAATATCTTGAAGCGCGGTCGAAAAACAAAACATCGGAAGCCATTAGTAAGTTGATGGATTTAGCACCTAAAACAGCACTTGTTATTCGCGACGGAAATCAAGTGGAAATCCCTATCGAAGAAGTTGTTGTTGGCGATTTGTTGGCGGTGAAACCCGGAGCTCAAATTCCGGTTGATGGTGTTTTGGTTGAAGGTTCCGCTTCAGTTGACGAGTCGGCTCTGACGGGCGAAAGCATTCCTGTGTTTAAACAAAAAGACGATACATTGCTTTCGGCAAGCATCAATCAATCGGGATTTTTTACCTTTCGAGCTACGAAGGTAGGGAAGGATACGACTTTGTCTCAAATCATTCAATTGGTTGATAGCGCGTCTTCGTCCAAAGCTCCGATTTCGAAATTGGCTGATAAAATCAGTGCGATTTTTGTGCCTGTCGTTATTGTTATCGCTTTGATTGCATTGTTTGTTTGGCTCTTGCTTGGCTATCCTTTCGATTTTGCATTGGCACGGGCAATTGCCGTATTGGTTATTTCCTGTCCTTGTGCTTTGGGTTTAGCAACGCCGGTGGCAATTATGGCTGGCACGGGGAAAGGAGCCGAATTGGGAATTTTGATCAAGTCAGCCGAAACTTTCGAGACGGCTCAAAAAGTGGATACGGTCGTTGTTGACAAAACAGGAACGCTCACACAAGGTAAGCCTCAGGTGGTCGGCGTACAGACAAATAAAGATATTTCAGAGGAAGAATTAATTCGATTGATTGCCGGATTGGAGCTGCAGTCGGAGCATCCTTTGGCAAAAGCTGTTTTAGCGGAAGCTGAAAAACGATCTATTTCCTTGCCTTCTGTCGATGATTTCAGTGTGTTTCCCGGAACGGGCGTTTCCGGAATCATTGAAGGGGAAAAATATTTTGCAGGAAATGCTAAATTAATGTCCAATAATTCCGTCGCTTTTGGTGACTTTACCGAAATAGGTAATGCTATGGCTGAGCGTGGATGGACGCCTTTGTTTGTTGCAAATGAGCAAAACGTAATTGGAGTGCTTGCTGTTGCCGATGTGATTAAACCGACGAGCAGAGAGGCTGTTCGGCAGTTTAAAGAATTAGGTTATCACGTGGTGATGCTTACGGGCGACCATCGCAAAACAGCTGAAGCAATTCGTCAAGAATTAGATATCGAAGAAGCAATATCGGAAGTTCTTCCGCAGGAAAAAGACAAAGAAATACTTCGTTTGCAAGAGAATGGAAAAATTGTTGCGATGATTGGCGACGGAATTAACGACGCGCCGGCTTTAGTACGCTCCGATGTGGGAATCGCTATCGGTTCGGGAACGGACATTGCTGTCGAAACTTCCGATGTGGTGCTGATGAAAAATGATTTGCTGGATGCTGTTAGTGCATTAAGGCTTGGTCATTCGGTTATGGCTACGATAAAACAAAATTTATTTTGGGCATTTTTTTATAATGTTTTGGGTATTCCTCTGGCTGCCGGCGTATTTTATTCGCTTTTGGGTTGGCA
>DAIOHI010000095.1:0-8133 GCA_036744815.1 Paludibacteraceae bacterium | reverse complement strand
CCTAATCGCGACAACAGAGACAACAACTACTCCAGCAACTACGGTAATCGCAGGGATAACGGAGGTCGCTATCAAGACAGACCGAACAAGCCCTATGTAAAACGCTACAATTCAGACGAAGACACAAACAGAAAAGTTGTTTTCAGAAAAAGAGACGACGGAACAGCCAATCAAGATGGTAATTTTGTAGAAGTACGCTTCGACAATAAGAAATCAGGAGTTGTATTCCGCAAACCACGCTCGAAAGATCCTAATTACGATCCTAACGCAAAATACAGCCAAAAGAAACGAATGGTTTATCAACAAGAATATGTTGATCCGACCAAACCGGTTCGCTTGAATAAATTCCTCGCAAATGCAGGAATCTGTTCGCGTCGCGAAGCTGACGAGTACATACAAGCCGGCGTTATTACTGTAAACGGTGAAGTGGTATCGGAACTCGGCTCTAAAGTGCTGCCAACGGACAAAGTTATGTTCCACAATCAGCCCGTACAATCGGAACGCAAAGTTTACCTGCTTCTTAACAAGCCGAAAGATTGCGTTACAACAGCTGAAGATAAACATGCGAAGATAACTGTGCTTGATTTGGTAAAACACGCTTGCAGCGAACGGATTTATCCGGTTGGACGCTTGGACAGAAATACGACAGGAGTTCTTTTGCTCACAAATGACGGTGATTTGGCTTCAAAACTAACTCATCCGAAATACGAAAAGAAAAAAATCTATCAAGTAACGATCGACAGAGCGCTCGAAGAAGAAGATTTCAAGGCAATCTTGAGCGGAGTAGAACTCGAAGACGGAAAAATTGCCGCCGATGCTTTGGAATATATCCAAGACAGCAAAGGCAGACAAGTTGGCATCGAGATTCACTCGGGACGTAACCGTATTGTTCGTCGTCTTTTCGACAAATTAGGATATCGTGTAATTCGCCTAGATCGTGTTTATTTTGCCGGATTGACCAAGAAGAATCTTCCGAGAGGAAAATATCGCTTCTTATCAGAACGCGAAGTCGGCATGTTAAAAGCCGGTGCTTACGAATAACATAAGTTCAATACACATAAAATTGAGAGACTATTCTTTTGGGATAGTCTCTTTTTTTTTGCTGTGAATGGAGTCTATCGACTGCGAATACAGGGCTGGATTATTACAATTAAGAAACCGAAGCGACAGAAATGGGTATAAAAAATCCGGGAGTTACAAGTTTTTGTAACTCCCGGATAAATCTATTTTAAAAAGGTAAATCTCTTTTTATTTCAAAACAATCACGCTTCTGACTATGGTTGTTTTATCTTCAAAATGCAACTTGAAAAGATAAGTGCCTTCCGAATAAGTATCGAGATTGATCAACATTTGTTCTGCATTGCTGAATGCAACTCTCTCGAACAACTGACCTACAGAATTATAAATTTCGACAAATTTGATGTTTTCTCCTTTTACTGTTACCGCGTTACGTGCCGGATTCGGATATATTGTCACATCTTGCCCAATTACATTCTTGGTTGAATTATAGGTGCTGGTTTCTGAAACTCCTTCGGATTCTCCACCTGCACAAACATGTCTGACTTCCCAAGTATGTGTGCCAGCCGAAACTGTTTTGTCGGTATAAGTATTTCCTGCTACATTTTCGGCAATCAATTCTCCATCGCGATAGATATTAAACAGTTCGGGATACTCCGAGCCGTAAACTTTAAACGGAATGCCAAAGTGAGCTCCACTTTCGCTATCTCCTACTGCGGTGAAGGATTGTAACGATATGTTATAGATATAGGCATCTCCTGTTGTTTTTTGATGAACTTCTACACCATCTACTACATTAATTATAGTAACCGGCGGAGCGTACACTGGATACATATTATCTTGACCTTCGAAGCCTACAAGGAAATAATACTCTCCCGCATCAACATCCATGTCGATTTTCGCTTTTACTTTAACTATCGGACGAGTGAAATCCATAAGATCACTTGACAGCACCCTGAATATCCCTGCAAACTCTTGACTTACCAACAGGTTGTTCGTAATATCATCGCCTTGTCCGAATATAACTTCAACATTACCTTCTCTCGGATTTCCTTTCATCAACCTTACATATATGGCATCAAGAGGTATTACTCCAACTTCAGTATTGTAAACATAAACATAAAACTCTATTTCGGAAAGATGTGTCTTTTGAGCCAAAACGAAGTTATCTATGCCATAAAAACGAGAACTGGTAATGTTGTAACCAACCATTCCTGCTTGTCCAAGGCTGACATCGTATCCTTCATAGCCAACATCGGCATGAGTCATAATCGGACCATTATCGAATAATACTTTATCTTCATCGGATGACATTTTGAAACTGTTGCTGAAAGTCCAATCCAGCTTAATGCCTTCTGTTGTGCTTTCCAGAGTTAAGCCATTTGGCGATTTACAAGGAATCACTATTGTCTCACTACATACTTCTTCTGCTTCGCAACCACTATCGTATCTTGCTCTAATACAGTATTGGTAAGTTGAACCCGGCAATATCTGCGTATCTTCGAAATAGTATTCTCTTGTACTTCCGATCAGAGCGTTATCGCGGAAGATACCATATAAAGCGATATTGTCGAAAGCTTCCACTCCATTCCATGATAGTTTTATGCTTTTGTTATCGTCAGCTAGCCTTACTTGAATATTCGATACCGAATCGCAAATTACATTGATATCTTTTGTTGTTTCTGCTGATTGCGTACAATCTTTGTTTTCATAGTTAACGATTACGCCGTAGTTTACTTTACCTCTTGGAGCCGATTCGTCAGTATAATTCGTTTCAGTGAGATCCGTAGCTATTTCTTCTCCATTTCTTGACAGGGTATATGACGTGATTTTTCCTGCATTAGGAGCTTCCCAGTTAACATCAACCGTTGTTTTAGATGTTTGTTTCAAAGTTAAAGAGACAACAGAGTCGCACATTTCAACTACGCTGACATTATCAATCGCCGCTTCAGATTGAGAACAATCTTTATTGTAATTTACAACGATGGAGTAAGCATAACTACCTCCTACAACTAAATTGTCATCTACAAACTCCGTTAAATCATGATCTTTTATCGTTTTTATTAAAATACCGCCTCGATATATATCATAAGATTTGAATGATAAGGATATCGGTTTTTCCCATGTCAACAATACCGCTTTTTCCCGAACTTGTTCCGCTTTAAAATTCGATACGGCTGTACAAATATCATCGAGTACCATTATGTCATCTAACAAAACTCCATATCCATAATCCGAAATTCCTTCGAATGCTATTTGATAATTCTTACTTGGATTTGGCAACTTAATTGTAACTTCCGACCAATTGTAAGCGATGGTCTTTATTTCCTTCAATAAAATCCAATCGGAGGATTGAGAGTTTCTGTAATAAACTTTCAATGTATCTAAACTTAATGAAGCTCCGCTACCAAAGTTGATATTAGCCATCCAATAATTTAAGCTAGGATAAGTCATGCCCGACAAATCCATTTTGGCAGTAAGCAGTTTTGTTTTTGAACCTCTGTGCTTTGTTTGAAAATGTATTAAATTATCACCGCTATGTGCATATATCGGATCCGATTCTTCCGATTTGCGATAAACGTGATCCTTAATAGCCCATGCTGTTCTTAAATTTTCAAATTGTTGCTCCCAACATTCGGGCATTCCTTCTTCAAAATCAATTAAATATGGAAAACTCGATATCGAACCATCGCAAGCATACAATGTCATTTCGACTTTATCCGTAGTTAATGCTAAGGAAACGCAACTGTCTTTCGATACGGCAAATACCTGATATGTATAATCGCCTTCTCCGGGAGTTGTATCCACAAAAGAAATTTCACTTATCAAGTTTTTTGTATTTAATAAAATTCCATTTCTGAAAATGAGATATCCTTCGGCATCCGTGGCGGCATCCCAATTGAGTGTGATGTCGTACCACGTAGGAGCATGTTCTACAACGTTTATATTCGAAGCCGGAGTTGTTGAGCATTCTGTCAATTGTATGTCATTGTTGGCGATTGCCGCATCAACGGCTATTTCTGATTCGTGAATTTTGTATTCACTTTTGTATATGTTCAGTTTATATTCTTTTTGAATATATACGTTTTCGATCGTGTAACGTCCGGATGCATTCGAAGTTGTTTGATAAACGATTTCTCCATCCAGAACAACATTGGCATTCGCAATCCCTTTTTGTGCTGTATTTTTAATGATCCCAGTAATAGAAACTTTTTCAAGTTCTACTAAATTAAAATCGGAGGTTTTCGTCTCTTGTGCCGAAATATCGAAGGTTGTTGATTGATTGATATAGCGAGGATCCTCTGTAGTTAAATTATAATTCCCTGTGGGGATAAATGGAAATTTATATTTTCCCTCAGCATCAGTTATTGTTGAAAATTCACTATCTTCAATAACTATTTTTATTCCTTCGAGGGGATTTCCTTCCGACAGAACAATGCCCGACAACTCTCCGCCATCGGTATCGATAAAGAAACATGTGTTGGCTAATTGAGTCGCGTTAGTTCCTGTTTGACTGAAATCGAACGGTATAGAGTCGAATGAGTAATAAGATATTGTTCTATTTGCATAATTGTTCGCAGGGGTTATTTTAAAGTTAAATCGGGCAAAATTAACATCATGAATACCAGATCGAGAGTTAAGTACAGATAAATTACTTTTTTTCTCAAGCAAAAACGGTGAATCAAATTTATAGAACAAATCTTTTCCGGCAATCAAATCAACGGAATCTTGATACACTAGAACAGGATCCATATCCCAACCGGAAGCCAGATTTTCTTCCGATGTTAATTTGAAATATATTTTTATATCGTTAGCTTTATGACTATAACCGGCATCAAAATTTGTATAGTATTCCATTCCGATTATTTGTCCAAATTTATCTATATCCGAATGTTTATAAATGGATTGTGACGCACTATTTCGCCCTCTTGTTGTTATAGGATTGTGTGCAATTTTGCTTGTAGAAGTTGGATTTCCCACATATATTATTTCGATATTAGATGGAAATATCTTTATATCAAATTCTTCCGACAGATTATTGTTCGGATTAAAATCCCCATTAATACTAACTCGTGCTTTTATTCGTCGATGAATTTCATCGGATTCAGGTAACAGAACGTTAACCTTTATATCAACGGATGTTTCCGTAGCAAGAGACTCGCTATAAATAGTGGAACCCATAACGTTATTTTCTTCATCAAGAATATCAACAGTAAATCCGCTGGCAGCCTCTTGTCCTAAGTTTTTCACATTAACGGAAAATTCACTTGTACTTGCAGTATTCAAGTTGCGGTCTCCTGAGATAGAGACAAGAGCCAAATCAGCAGAAACCAAATACTTAAATCTCAATTTGTAAATATTCAATTGATTTTTTGCAGCATCGCTATGACAATGCCAGCCTAAATGATAATTTCCGGTTTCTTCTACAGTAAAGACAACAGACCGATCAACCCACGAAGTGTTTTCAATCTCAAAGGTTTCCAATATTTTTGTCATTCCAACTACAGCAGCATCAGAGCCTATGTGTATTGAATATTTTTCCGGTCTTAATCCAACGCCAGCGCCAGCTCTATCTTGCCATTCTATTTTATATTGAACGCCTGCTACGAAATAAAATTTTGGAGAGATAAACCAATCGTCGGCTGCGGTAATTTTATCTGAGTTAGTACGGCAAGCAGCCATAGCAGAAAATATCCATGTTGTATTATCATTATTTGCATCAATGATTGTCCACTGTTCGCTTACATTAATGAAATTATCCACAGTGTAGGGAAGTTTTTCCACTTCTTGAGCCATAGTCTGCCAGGAGCAAAAAAGCATCATGAGAAGACTTAACCAGCAAAATCGAATAGTTTTAGTTTTCATACATAAAAAGTTTAGATTAATTATTATAGATTTTATTGCAAAACACAAGACTAATAAGCTAATTTATAACTTCTATTTCCTATTTTCAATATATATATTCCTGCTCCAATTTGTTCTTTTGCTATTTCAGCTTTACCGTATTCGATCACAGTTTGTTTAATAATCTGTCCTCCGATGCTGTACAAATAAACAGGAAATGTTAACGATGTATTTGTTTTAATTTCTATTGTATTCGGATGGAGAAATATTTTTACATCAAAATTATTGATTTCCTTCAACGAATTAACAATTTCTGTCTCTACTCGAATCTCGTTCGAATATCCCGAAATAGATGTTCCGACAACGCTTCGGAGTGAATAATAATAGGTAGTGGAAGGCTGAAGATTAGTAATAAGAAAAGAGTTTGCATTTTCTATTTTCTTAGAGCGATAAGCTTCAAGATAATTATTAGTTGATGATAATTCGTCTCTTGTGTATATATCCAAAAGATAACAATCAGCATCACTAACTAAATCCCAATTGGTTGTAAATCCTGATGCTGTTATGTTTGTCGCACTTAGAGCCATGGGCTTGCTTTGCTCTTCTTTAGGATCTAAACCATCAACGACTAGCAATCCCGTATTATCAGGATCTAAAAATGTTTTGAGCTGCTGATTTTCACCGTCATATTTATCCCAGTGATAGGCTATTTTTCCGAAATAATCCGTGTTATATGTTGCTCTGCAGCTCGAACTTCCACCCGAAAGACTTCCTATAATATGCCCATCCTGATTAAACAAAGGTGAACCGGAAGAACCTCCGGTTGTTACACTTGTGCCATTTTCGGTCGACGACCAATTTACTCCCCACATAGCGTTATCTCCTGATAACATATCTTCAATCGAAGCATTTTTTATGGTTCTCGTAGCGTCTTTATAAGTTGATATTTTTTTTACGATTCCTCGTGGATGATGTATGCAAACTCCGTTCTCAGCAGCTTCATCCAACACGTTCCATCCGTTGTAATATACATCCCAAGACGGATCCGGTCTTTTGCTTAATTTAAGTAAGCTTCCATCGGATCCACCGTTGAAAGGATTAGTCGCAATCAGTTCTGCACCGTATATCGTTTTGGTTGCGAAACTCTGATTTATATCACTTAAACAATAACTTCCTTTATCCTCTTTAAAAAATTCAACTCGTAACGAAGCAAAGGTGTTTTCATTGGCATTCGTAAAACAATGATCGGCAGTAAGAACATAAGGTGTTTTATCTTGACGTATATTATTTATCAGGCTTCCGGTACAATATCCTTGGTCAAATCCTTTTTGAATATACAAACACACAACTCCTTTTTTTTGCTTTTGCCAATCGGCAGCTTCCGGACAGTTTACATTTATGAAACAAAATAAATCATTTTGCAATTCAGCTTTCGACCGATAGACATAACCCACATTTGCCAGTTCGATACGTACGTCTTTTGCCGAAGAAAGAGCCGGAAGATATTCCAAAATAACTTCATTGTCGTAAAAAGTATCGCTCACGTAATATCCTCCTGACGGATTCGTTTCGTTCGTATATATTTCAACGATTTCTTTATTGGGCGTGTATAAATACAATTCGCTTCCCGGAGGTAAATACAGCTCTTTAAATGTTAAGACCAAGCCTTTTGCACCTTCTGCTTTCAGCGATTGCTTCCAAATATTTTGACCAGACGGAAGCGATAGCCAATTGGCGTATTCTTCTTTATGAATATTTAAATCGCTAGGCATCGAAACTGCAATTCTGAAAGGGAAACCCGCTTTTATTGCTTCTTCATCTTCTTTTATTAATTTTTCAGCCGTAGTCTCGAAAGGTAAATTTAGTATGCGAGGAGATAAAAACTTTTCGTTATCGAATATAGCTGTAGGGGGTAATTTCTGTGAAAACAGCTGAATAGAATCAGATGCTGTTATTTCAAATAGGGATACAACAAAAAACACTATCACTAAGTAAACATTCTTCATAATCAGGTGCTAAAGTTTAGGTAAATTAGATAACAAAGATATGAACAATTCCTTTTATATACATAAAAGAATAAGGAATAATATTCAAAAAGACAATTTTATATCAATAAATTTGTACTGAAAGGCTGGGCATAAAACAAAAAAAGAGCTCCGATTGAAGCTCTTTTTATCTAGATATTAAGACGATATGACTTATCTTTCATTAATCGCGTCTGCCTAAGAACAACATAATATAATACATAAGAGTTGCCAATGAACCCAAGGC
>DAIOHI010000094.1:0-8137 GCA_036744815.1 Paludibacteraceae bacterium | reverse complement strand
GATGATTTCAACGGATTTCTAATAAATAATACGGTTGCTTCTTTTGTGTCAAAGATAAAGGAGTTGGCAACTGAGCCTCAAAAAATAACAACTGCCGGAATAAATGCTTCACAGACTATTGCCCGTTCGTGGGAAAACGTAATAGACGAAGTGCTTGATCGCTATGTGCAATTGATAAAAAGATTTAGTAAATGACGGACACAAGTAAACCCTTCGGAATAAAAATATGGCGGATATTTATTCCCATTCTTATCGGATTGTTGGTTGTAGGGTGGATGTTTTGGAATGAATTTGATGTTGAAAGCTTTATCGAAGTTGATTTCACATGGAAGAGCATTAGTTTTATTTTACTGGCTTGTTTTTTGGTTTTATTTCGTGATTTTTGGATGGTTGTCCGTTTTCGGATGATGACAAATAAAGAATTCACATGGACACAAGGATTCCGTGTAAATACACTTAAAGAATTTGCGTCGTCTGTTATGCCTTCGACTGTTGGCGGTGGCGGTTTGATCATTCTTTTTCTGAATAGAGAAGGGATTAATGCCGGACGAAGTACAACGATAGCAATGGTAAATTTATTTTTGGATAATTTATTCCTCATTTTTGGTTGTTTGACTATTTTCCTGTTTATTCCTTTCAGCGAAATTTTCAATAATACAACAGTCGTATCATCTTCCATCAGCGTTGTTTTCTGGGTAGTATTTCCTATTCTTTGTGTTTGGAATACGATATTACATATTGGACTCTTTCATCGTCCTGATTTGATCGGTGGCTTTTTTCGACGTTTGTTCCGTCTTCCTTTTCTACGTCGCTGGAAAAATCAGATCGTTACCTTTACGGACAATTTAGTAGAGGCTTCGCACGAAATAAAGAAAAAGTCTTTTGGATTTTGGCTTAGAGCATTTCTTGTAACTTCATTGAGCTGGTCAGCTCGTTTTTTGGTCGTAAATGCTTTGTTTTTGGCATTCAGTTCTACAGGTAATCAACTCATTATTTTCGTCAGACAAATCATCATTTTTTTGGTTATGGTTATTAGTCCCACTCCTGGTGGTAGCGGCTTGAGCGAAATAGCCTTTAAAGAACTATACAGTGATTTAGCTTTAGGCATTGGTCCTATTTTAGTAATTATTTGTGTCTGGCGTATAATCACTTATTATGCTTATTTATTGATGGGCGTTATTATAATGCCAAGATGGGTTAAGCGATCCTTTGGCAAAAAAGATCAATAAAAGGGTTTTCTCCAATTTTTCTAAAGATAGTTTCTCTCCTTATTTACCTTTCCACTTAAGTTTTATATTGTACTGCATATTGCTTCTATGAAACATATATGTCGCTTTTCAACACTTCTAATTGTTAAAAAATATGTGAGTTTCTATAACTTGAAGTTTTCATCTTTTTCTCTTTTCAAGCCAAATATCTTCTCTTTTGAAAGATTAAACTCTTTTTCTTCTATTGTTTTTGTTGTGTATGTTCTTTGTCGCGTGATAATATGTTTAGTTTTTGTTGGTCGAAATTCATATTTTGACACAAAAGTGCATGAATTTTCTATTTTTTGTCAAAATTATTTGGTTTATAAATTTCATTATTTTATTTTTGCCCTTCAAATCAAATTTTAATAGGTGTGTTGAAATTTTAAAGAAGATTAATAAACAAAATGTTAAATTTATGAGAAAACAGATTTTTCTATTGACTTGTCTCCTTTTGGCAAGTATTGGTTGGGCGGGAGCTCAGTCTAGGACAATTTCTGGTAAAGTAGTTTCGGCTGAAAATGAAGAACCCATTATAGGAGCAACGATTTCGGTAAAAGGAACTACCTCCGGAACGATTTCGGACGCAGATGGTGCGTTTAGAATCTCTATTCCATCGCAAGCGAGTATTTTAGTGGTTTCGTTTATTGGGACTAAGCCAGTAGAAGTTGAAGCTAAAGAAGGTGTGGTGGTTCGATTAGTTTTTTCTGATTCTGAATTAGACGAGGTTGTTGTAACGGCTTATGGAACCGCAAAAAAATCTGCGATTACAGGTTCTGTTGCTAAAGTTTCTAGTGAAGATCTAATGAAAAAAAATCAGTCAGAAATAACAAAAGCACTTGTAGGTGAAGTGGCAGGTATGCAGGTTATTACTACAAGCGGACAACCGGGCACCAATGCTACCGTTCGTATTCGTGGATTTGGATCTGTAAATTCAAGCAGAGCTCCTCTATATGTGGTTGACGGAGTCCCTTATGAAGGTGATATAAGTGCTATAAATAATGCCGATGTGGAAAGTACCACTGTGCTTAAAGATGCTGCTGCAAGTGCATTGTATGGTGCTAAGGCAGCTAATGGAGTAATACTTATCACAACAAAAAAAGGAGACAAGAGTAAATCTACCATAGATGTAGATGCAAAATACGGTATAAATATTCGTCTTATGCCTCTTTATGATGTTATTGACTCGCCAGAACGATTTGCAGAACTTGGATGGGAATCATTGCGTAATTATGGATTGTATAGAAATGGGCTTAGTGCGGCCGCTGCGGGAGTATATGCTTCTAATAATCTGTTTGATAAAACTCGAGGTATATCATCCATATACAACATGTGGGAAACCGCAGGTAATAGTGTTATCGATCCGGCAACAGGGCGTTTTTCAGGAGCTGACAGGAAATATACTCCGGAAAAATGGGCAGACCATATATTCGATGTTGGAGAAAAAACAGAAGCATCTGTTCGTTTTTCGGGAGGAGCAGATAAATTGTCTTATTATACTTCTTTTGGACTATTAGACGAAAAAGGGTACTATATAGGTTCTGATTTTTCTCGTCTTAGTGCACGTACAAATCTTATTTACGAACCGCGTACTTGGCTGAAAGCTACAACTAATTTATCATATGCTTATATGGATATGAATAATGCAGCACAGACAGATGCCATGAATAACGGTTTTCAATTTATAAATGGTATGCCTGCTATTTATCCTGTTTACCAACGCGATGCAAATGGAAATTTGATTTTGGATCCATCGACAGGGAAAAATAGATATGATTATGGTCAAGAGGCAGGATACGAGCGTGGCTATGCATCTGGAATTAATCCCGTAGGTACAATAAATCTTGACGCAACTAATACGGTGTCTCATCAATTTATGGGAAATGCAAACTTTGAAATTTCTTTTTTGAAAGACTTTAAATTTATAAGTTCTAACGGATATCAATATTTATCTGCAAGGAACGTAGAACTGCTCAATCCATTTTATGGAGATGCTAAAGGAGCTGGTCGTATAAGTAAAGAATACGATACCTACATTGCATTGACGACAACTCAAATGTTATCGTATAAAAAAACATTAGAAGGTGTACATAATATAAATGCCTTTGTAGCTCATGAGTCAAGCATGTTTGAGCTCAGCATGGATTATGCAGCTAAAAAACAATTAGCAAAACCCGATAACCGCGAATTCGCCAACGCTATAACTATGACGGGAATAGAAGGTTATACTTTGGGAAGATCCATGGAAAGTTATTTTGCACAAGCTAAATACGATTATGATGAGAAATACTTTGCAGATATTAACTTTCGTAGAGATGGAAGTTCTCGTTTTGTAAAAAACAGATGGGGTAACTTTTGGAGTGCTGGAGCGGCTTGGCTTGTCAGCAAAGAAGATTTTATGAAAGACATAGACTTTGTAAATAATTTGCGGATTAAAGCAAGTTACGGAACTTATGGTAACGAAGCTGTTAATGTTGGTAGTTCAAGTGCAAATTATTATCCTACTCAGAACTTGTATAGTGTAAATAACTTGAATGGAGCGATTTCGTATGCTTTATATTATATTGGAAATCCAGATCTTACTTGGGAAAAGAGTAGCATGCTTAATACAGGGATAGACGTTGGACTTTGGAGCGATCGTTTGATTGGCGAGGTTGAGTTTTTTAAGAAAACGACAACCGATATGATTTTCAATAAACAGGTAGCCACATCGTTAGGGTATGCTGCTCTCCCTGTAAATGATGCTTCGCTTGATAATACTGGTGTCGAATTTAAATTAACCGGAAGTGTAGTGAAAACATCTGATCTTGAAATTAAGTTGACTGTAAATGGAGCTCATTATACAAATACACTTACAAAAATGCCGATGGAGGGAAGCAAAGAGAAGAATTTTGAGCTACAAGAAGGTTATGGATGGTCAAAAGGACACTCTATCTTTGATTATTATATGCGTGACTATGCCGGAGTTAACACCAATACAGGTCAGTCTGAGTGGGTAATTTATTATGATAATAATAATTTAACAAGCGGTAATCCTACAAAAATTACTAACATGGTGGATTATTTAGCAGAACGGGCAGAAGCTGGTGAGACTGTGGATTTAAAAAAAGACGTAACTACTAATTATGCAGATGCAACGTTGGATTATGTAGGCAAATCTGCTATTCCTGATTTGACGGGAGCTTTTGGCATAGATGTAAAATATAAAGGAATAGAATTTAGCGCACAGTTTATTTACGGAATAGGAGGTTATGGTTATGATGCCGTATATGCACAATTAATGCATAATGAAACTGTCGGCAGTATGAACTGGCACAAAGATATGGAACAGCGCTGGACTGCTCCGGGGCAAATCACAAGTGTACCACGTCTATCTGCGACTCATGACACCTATGTTATTTCATCATCTTCTCGCTTCTTAACAAGCATGAATTATCTGGGACTTAATAATGTACGGGTAGGATATACATTCCCCAAAAAAATGATGAGCAAAATTAAAGTTGATAAGCTTACCACATGGGTATCTGGAGACAATCTTTACATGTCGACAGCCCGTAAAGGATATTATCCTATCGGCAGTGAAGTTGGTGAATCAGGACGTAGTCAATACATACCATTAAGTACAGTAATGGCAGGAATAAGTGTACAGTTTTAATAATTGAAACAATAAAGAATTAAAGATTATGAGAAATATAATAAAAACAGCATTGCTGTCAATAGGGGTGATGCTTTATGTAACAAGTTGTTCCGACGATTTTCTTACGGCTGAGCCTACTGCATACTTGTCGTCTGGAGCTATGAGCGAAATTGCTAAGAACGATCCGGCAAGTGTTCTCGAACCTTTGGTATCCGGTATATATTCTACGACATTTATGTTGGGAAGCGGAGGTCTTAACAGTGCCGACAGTCGTAATGATATGGATTATGGACAAAAAAATATTGATTTGATTACAGATATTATGTGTAATGATATAGCAGGCGTGGCATTTACTTATAACTGGTACCGTACCGTAGCGCAATATACGGATCAAATAAAAACAGGTTCTATGCCTTATGCCGCATGGAGATTTTATTATCGGATAATAAAAAGCGCTAATGAGGTACTCGATATTTTGGGTGGAGACGAACAAATGCCAGAAGATGCTGCATCTAAGATATATTACGGACAAGCTAAAGTAATGAGGGCTTATGCCTACTTCTATTTAGTAAACTTGTATCAACATCCGTATAGTGATAAGAAAAACAATCCAGGGGTTCCTATCTATAGAACACAATTAGAAGCCTCGATGCATGGACAATCTTCTGTAGAGGAAGTTTATGGTCTTATCATATCTGACTTGGAAGATGCTGTTGTTGCTCTACGTGGTTTCGACAGGGGGACGGATAAGTCAAAAGCAAATCAAGATGTTGCATTTGGTTTTTTAGCTAACGCATATCTATTTACGGGAGAATACGTAAAAGCCGCCGCTGCTGCTGACTCGGTAATATCAAGTGCAAATTATCCAATTCTTTCACAATCAACAGTTCTTACAAATGGATTTAATACAGTAAATTCTAACTGGATTTGGGGGATTGAGGTAACTCCTGATAATTATTCGGGCATTCAAAACTGGTGGACGCATATGGATTATTTTACTTATGGATATGCCTCTGCTGGAGATGCTAAAGCGATTGATGCAGGTTTATATGCATCTATACCCGCGTCTGATGTTAGGAAGAAATGGTTTGGTAATTATGCCTCAGGTGCAGTGGTTCCAGGAGCTTCTCCTCTTATGCCCTTAAACAAATTTTTTGATCCTGTGCGTGTTCCCGATGGAGATAAAACATGGGTAAACGATTTGGTGTATATGCGTGCCGAAGAAATGTATCTGATCAAAGCAGAAGCCTTGGCTAATGCGGATGATTTGTTAGGAGCTAAAGATGCCTTACAGAAATTACTTACTGAACGAAACACAACAGCTAATATATCGGGATTGAATAAAACAGATCTATTGAATGAAATTTATTTTAATTGGCGCGTTGAAATGTGGGGTGAAGGAAAATCTTACTTTGCAATGAAACGTTTCAAGAAAACGACAAAACGTGGAACTAATCATGCTTATTATGCTGGAGAAACTTTCCCGTATAATTATGAAAAAATGATTCTCGAAATACCGGAAAGGGAACATCTGAACAATCCGAATATTGTAGCTCAAAATTAATAATAAAAACAGACGTATATGAAAAAAATGAAATATTTCATAGGAATAAGCGTTGTAGCAGTTATGCTATCCGCTTGCGAACAGGAAATCGCAAAGAACAGTGGAATAACAGATCCTGTTCTTGATCCTTCCAAGAAACCTACGGGAGTAGTTACTGGAGATGTTCTGACTAATAAAGGAAATAGTGCCTCATTTTCTCTTACGGTAGGAGGAGGGGAGTCTATAACAGATGTTGGTGTTGTACTTGTACCTAACGATACAATTGAGAAATATCAGTTAAAAGACTGGGATATATCCACAAAAGGGGCTATTTTTAGTCAGAAGATAAATCCTCAAGCTGGAGAAAGTCAAGTTGAAGTCAAAGCTTTATCTATCGGTACGGAGTATAATTATCGTGCATATTCTATGAATGCTAACGGTATTACATATGGTGAAATAAAGGAATTTACTACACTCGCTGTATTCTTTACTCCTTATATTACAGATTTTAGCGATTCGCCCGGAGCGCGTGATTACTGGTATTTGGATGGACTAACAGGTACTGGAGAAGATGATTTAGTTTGGTGGTTTGACCCTACAGAGGCAGGAGCACCGGCTTCGTGGGGACAAAGTATTGCGGCATATCATGACGGAGCCCCATTAACCATTCATTCTCCGCAAATTAGTATTTCCGAAAATGATACCCTAAGTTTTCAGTTTTATATTGGACTTTTCACAGGCGAAGCAACAGCTAAGATAAAAGTTTATATTACTGAAGATTTGGATAACTTAGGAAGTCCTGTAAAAGATTGGACTTTAGCTGCGGGGGGGCGAACAGCTATACCTTTAGCAGAGTATGTTAATAAAATGGTATATGTGGTTTGGATTGTAGAGCAAGGTAATGTATTCTTCTATCATTTTGCTATTGCTCCGACAACGGACTTGGATGAGCTATTTCCGTAGAAAGATTAAATTGACATAACAAACGAACTCGCAAGGTTTTGTGACTATACGTAGAAAAAATCGTGAGTTTGATATAAAAAGAAAAAGAGTCTTCCCTAAAGGATCGCTCTTTTTCTCATTTTAGAAATTGTAATAAAGCCAAAACCATATTTTTTTCGGAAGTAAAAGAAAAAGCTGCTAGATTATATACAAAAAACTATCTTTCTCTATTGTGCATATTAAAATGTATCCCTAATATTGTCAGTTTTTTACATTTACCCTAACTACTTAAACTTTAATATTATGACACAAAGAATCTATTCTGTTTCGGATTCCGATATGCTTATGGCTATCGCTACAATTATCGAAAATGCTATTTCTGCAAAAAGCTTTCTGATAAGCAAACGTCCCGCTTAGACAGAGCCTTTTTTCCCTGATTTGCAATTGCGCATTAGCAAAGCCTTTCCTGAAATACTTGGTGTTTCTTCCTACTTAGAACAAAAAGAAAGCACCAACCATCTCACTGCCTTGCAAACATCCATTTTAGCTATGGTTGCCGAGTTTAAAGTACAGATTAAAGTCGATTACAAATCCTCCGAAGCCGAGCTTTTACTCAACCGTCTTGGCATTGGGAAAACAATCCCGTTTACACTAGAAAACAAGAAACCTTTGTTGCCTCAATGTATGAGTTTTTAAATCCATTAACAATATTAGTATCTGTGTTGATTAAATTAGAGTTTAGAGCGGACAAGAATTTAGATTGCGCAT
>DAIOHI010000093.1:0-8198 GCA_036744815.1 Paludibacteraceae bacterium | reverse complement strand
AAAAACTTTTTGTTAAAAACGATCATCACAAGTCAAAACCTTATAATTTGACAGCGGATAGCAATGAATACTTAGAGAATGATAGACATTTGCAACTCTTTTCGCTTAAGACAAAGGAAAATATAGCCGGATTTTAACGCCCATCCACTATATTTTTACTACATTTGTCAGCAATTTTATTGTTTCATTATATTGTTCCAAAACGTAGAACTATAAACATGCCTCAAATATCACAACGTGGGCAGGCAATGCCCGAGTCGCCCATTCGTAAGCTGGCGCCTTTGGCAAACAAAGCCAAAGCCCGTGGAATCAATGTCTATCATTTGAATATTGGACAGCCCGATCTGCCGACTCCCGAAGTAGCTTTGGAGGCGGTTCGAAATATTTCGCACAAGATATTGGAATACAGCCCGAGCGATGGTTTTCCCAGTTTAAAATCTAAATTGGCAGCATACTATCATCAGTTTAAAATTGATGTAACTGAAGAGCATATTATCGTAACTACCGGTGGTTCGGAGGCAGTAAACTTCGCCTTTATGAGCTGTCTTAATCCCGGCGACGAAATCATCGTTCCCGAACCGGCTTATGCCAATTACACCGCTTTTGCAATTGCTGCCGGAGCCGTAGTAAAACCTGTGGTGGCTTCTATTGAAGAAGGTTTTGCCTTGCCACCCATCGAAAAGTTTGAGGAACTGATTACTTCGAAAACGAAAGGAATTCTGATTTGCAATCCCAATAATCCAACGGGCTATCTTTATACCCGCTCGGAAATGAATAAAATACGTGATCTGGTACGCAAATACGACCTGTATTTATTTTCCGACGAAGTATATCGCGAATTTTGTTATACGGGAGCGCCTTATATATCGGCTTTCCATTTGGATGGCATTGAAGAGAATGTTGTACTTATTGATTCCGTTTCGAAGCGTTATAGCGAATGCGGAATACGCATTGGAGCTTTGGTTACAAAAAATAAAGACGTTCGCAAAAGTGTAATGAAATTTTGTCAAGCTCGCTTAAGTCCGCCTTTGTTGGGACAAATCGTAGCCGAAGCATCGATGGACACGCCGGAGGAATATATGCGTTATGTTTACGACGAATATGTGGAACGACGGAAATTCTTAATCGACGGATTGAACCGCATTCCCGGAGTTTATTCACCCATTCCGATGGGAGCATTTTATACCGTAGCTCGTTTAGCTATTGACGATGCCGATAAATTCTGTGCATGGCTGCTTTCCGATTTCGAACACGAAGGCAGTACCGTGATGATGGCACCCGCTTCGGGTTTCTATTCCAATCCCGAAAATGGACGAAACGAAGTGCGTATCGCTTATGTGCTTGATAAGGAAAATTTGAAGGAAGCATTGACAATTCTGAAAAAAGCATTAGAAACATATCCGGGAAGAACGAATCACTAATTATTAAATATTAGTTATTAATTAACAAATGGCTCATATTCATTTTGATAACGAAAAAAGGACAAAGTGGATTGTCTTTCTGACAGCGCTAACAATGCTTGTGGAGATTGGTTTCGGCTATTGGACTCGTTCGATGGCTCTGCTTGCCGACGGATGGCACATGGGCTCGCATGTTCTCGCTTTAGGTTTAACTTGGGCTGCTTATTATTTTTCGCGGAAGTATTCCAACTCCGACAAAATAACTTTTAATAAAGAGAGAGCCTTGGCTTTAGCAGGGTTTTCGAGTGCTATTATCTTGCAGGTAATGGCTATTATTATGGCTGTCGAATCGCTTCATCGTTTGCTGAATCCTGCCGAAATTCGCTTTTCGGAAGCCATTATCGTTGCCATACTCGGATTGTTGATTAATGCCGCAAGTGCTGTAATTTTGCACAAAGGGCACAATGACGATCACAATATCCGTTCTGCATATTTGCATGTATTGGCGGATGCCTTCACAAGTATCACGGCAATTGCAGCTCTTGTAATCGGAATGTTTTATAATATCTATTGGCTGGATAGCCTGAGCGGTATTATATGTTCTGTTGTTATTACGAAATGGGCAATTGACCTGATAGGTCATTCAGCCAAAGACTTAATTGATTTCAAAAAAAAGGCATAGAAAACAACTTATTATATCGCTAAGACAAAAATCAAGCTACAAGTAGATAATGAATTTCGAATATTTTTTAGCCAAACGAATCCATTTTCAGCCCGGTGAGAAGAAAAGAGTATCCCGTCCCGCTGTTCGTATTGCTATCATTGGTATCGCGGTAGGACTCGCTGTAATGATCGTGGCTATTGCGGTGGTAATCGGATTCAAAAACGAAGTTCAAAACAAAGCGATCGGTTTCGGAGGTCATATCCAGATTATTAATTTCGACAACAACAATACCTACGAAATGCAACCGATACACATGGATGATGATTTGTTAGGAAGCATTTTGGCTGTTGATGGAGTGAAACACCTGCAACGTTTTGCCACCAAACCTTGCATAATCAAAACCGACAACGATTTTCAGGGAGTTATATTAAAAGGTATTGATAAAGACTTCGACTGGAATTTCTTTCGTTCCAACTTAGTCGAAGGCGAGTTACTGAATTATAGCGAAGATTCGCTTGCAAATCAGGTCATCATTTCGCAAACGCTTTGCGATTTGCTGCATTTAAAGCTCGGAGATAGCTTCTTGACCTATTTTATACAAGAACCAATGCGGGTTCGGAAATTTAGCATCAAAGGCATTTACTCCACCAATTTTGGTGAACACGACAAACTCTTTTTATTGACAGACATCCGCCATATACAACGCCTCAATAAGTGGGACGATGCTGCTTTTGGAGGTTTGGAAGTACTTGTCAACAATTTCGACGATGTTGATAAAATAGGCGATCGCATTTACGATATTACCGCCAATCATTTCAATGACAAGGGAGCTACTTATTATACCCGCACGATAAAAGAACTCAATCCTCAGATATTCCAATGGCTCAGTTTTTTGGATACAAATGTATGGGTAATCCTTATTTTAGTGCTTGCCGTTGCCGGATTCAATATGATTTCAGGCTTGTTGATCCTGATATTGGAACGCACCAATATGATTGGTGTTTTAAAAGCCTTAGGAGCTGCGAATTGGTCTATTCGTAAAACATTTATATATCATTCGTTATTTATGATTACCAAAGGAATGTTCTGGGGAAACCTTATTGGATTAGGTTTGTGCGCTATTCAGCATTATACTCAACTCATTCCGCTCGATCCCAAAGATTATTACGTAAGTTATGTTCCTGTCGAAATAAATCTGTGGCTTATTTTGCTGCTTAATGCGGGAACTTTTATCGTATCGCTTCTGATGATGATAGGTCCCTCCTACCTGATTACAAAAATATCGCCGGCAAAAACTATTAAATACGAATAAGAACATTCGCAAGGAAGTTTTTTAGCGTCTTTCTTCACAAAGTTTGTAGTAGTTTCCATTTTTCAAGAAAAAAGCAAGATTCTTGTCTCTTATTTCGAAGAAAATGATTAACATTGCATAAGAATAAAAAACATCCAAAATTGTATGAAACAATTATCTGTTCTATATATTCAATCCTTAGACGGAGCCGATCCCAAGCTTGCCAACGAAATATTGGACGACAGTGGAGCGCGCGCTAGTATCGATGCACTTAATTGGGCACCGGAATATAACTACAAACCTATTACGATATTCAACGTAGGGCGTTCGTCCGATAGTATTTTTATCAAATACAATGTGCACGGAAGCATGATTAAAGCTATTTACTCCAAAGATCAATCTCCGGTGTATAAAGATAGCTGTGTAGAGTTTTTTTGCCGCCTGCCCGATAGCGATCATTACTTTAACTTTGAATTTAATTGCATTGGCACTTGCCATGCTGCAAAACGAAAAGGACGGGATGAAGATGTTCAGCCTTTTTCTTTAGAAGACTTATCGCTGATTAAGCGTTATTCTTCCTTGGGAAAGCGTGTTTTTAAAGAAATGGAAGGCATGTTCGAATGGGATTTGACGGTTAAAATACCATTTTCTTTAATTGGAATTGATCCTCAAAATTTGCCAAGTCATATATTTGCCAATTTCAACAAATGTGCTGACGATACGGATTCGCCTCATTATGTAACATGGAATCCTATCGTATCGGAACATCCCGATTTTCACCATCCCGAATACTTTGGGAAACTATTGTTCATCTGATTTTTCATAAAAAAAAAGAATTTAAATTCAGTTCAAAGCCTTTGCGCTAAGCTATTTCCAAACTGTTGATAATTTACGCAACAGCTCTATCTAAAGGCTTTACATTATTTATTAAAAAATTGTATCTTTGTCTTTCAAAGAAAAAAAGTAGGCTTTTTTAACAGACATGCTTAAACAGCAATTACAGCAAAAATTACAACAAAGACTATCCCCGGCACAAATTCAAGTGATCAAAATGCTGGAGATTCCTGTTCTTGAGTTGGAGGAACGTATCCAACAAGAGCTGGAAGAAAACCCCGCATTGGAGGAAGGTCGTGAATCGCAGAACTCAGAAGATTCGGAGTCGGACTTTGACGAAGCGGAGCCTAACGATGATAATTTTGCGGATGAATATAATTATGACGACTACGAAAGTGACGACGACATCCCCGATTACCGATTAAAAACCAATAATTTTTCGAAAGACGACAAAAGAGAAGAAATTCCATTTTCGGCAGGTATGACCTTCCATGAACATTTGGTCGAGCAGCAAGGTTTGTTGCATTTAAGCCCGAAAGAACATTCCCTGATCGAATACATAATCGGAAATATTGACGACGAAGGTTATCTGCGCCGCACGCCCGAAGCTATGGTGGATGATATTCTCTTCTTTTCCGGTGTTTCTATCGACGATAAGGAAATTCATCGCCTTATTAAAGTTATCCAACAACTGGATCCTCCCGGAGTTGCTGCTTCGTCGTTGCAGGAATGTCTTTTGCTGCAATTAGAACGAAAGGAAAAAAGTGATGCTACGGATATTGCTATTAAAATAATTGAAAACTATTTCGAAGAATTTTCAAAAAAGCATTACGATAAGATTCTTCGGGGCTTATACATCAGCGAAGACGACCTGAAAGAGGCTTTGGCGGAAATAATCCGGTTAAATCCTAAGCCGGGAAACGCTTGGGGTGGAGGCATTCTCGAAAGAACCATGTCTATCATCATCCCCGATTTTATTTTGGAGAACAACAACGGAAAGCTCGTGGTTCATCTGAACAACAGCAATGTACCGGAATTGCGTATCAGCAATACTTACAACGAGATGCTGACGAACTACAGCGCCTCTGAGAAGAATCAAAACAAGGAGACAAAGGATGCGGCTATATTTGTAAGACAAAAAATAGAATCGGCGCGCTGGTTTATCGATGCCATCCGTCAGCGCCAAGAGACTTTGCTCGAAACGATGAAAGCCATTGTCGAAGTTCAATACGATTTTTTTATCGAGGGCGACGACACCTTTTTGAGACCAATGATATTGAAAGATATAGCCGATAGAACCGGTTATGATATTTCAACCATCTCGCGTGTAAGCAGCAGTAAATACGTACAAACAGATTTTGGAATTTATCCTTTAAAGCACTTTTTCTCCGAAGCCATAACAAATGAATCCGGCGAAGAAGTTTCCACAAAAGAGATTAAACAGATTTTACAAAACTGTATTGATAACGAGGATAAAAGAAAACCTCTGAACGACGATGCTTTATCGGAAAAGCTGAAAGAAAAAGGATATCCGATAGCGCGTCGCACAGTAGCAAAATATCGAGAACAATTAAGTATCCCTGTTGCAAGGCTGCGAAAAGAAATATAAAAGTTTAAATGAAATTATTTTTAAAGATAATATCAATTATATTCCAACCGTTATTCGTCACAACTTACGGAATAATTTGGATGGTAAACTTGGAAGTATTCTCCATTTTGCCTATACAGTGGCATGTTTTGGCAATTGTAGGCACTTTCATATTCACCTGCGTCATGCCGGTGATACCCATATATGTTTTGATTCGAAAAGGCGAAGTTTCCGATATGTTTATTCGCAGTAAAGAAGAGCGTACCCTACCCTATTTCTTCTCTATTTTGTCCTACACTTTTTGGACTGTTTTCCTGTTAAAAACCTTGCATCTTCCCTTAAACATCGCGATTATGGGTTTTGGATCTATTTTATCGCTCATCTTAGTTATGCTTATTAACTTTAAATGGAAAATAAGCGCGCATCTTTGCAGCATGGGTGCTTTGGTAGGCTTTGTTTCGGGAGTTTCCTATGTGTTGGCAATAAATTCCTTGATATTCATCGTTATTTTACTATGCTTATCGGCACTTGTTGCATTGTCACGTATCGAATTGAAAGCCCACAGTCCCCTGCAAACTTTTGCCGGTTTCACTGTTGGCTTTTTATGCGTATTTTTATCCTGCTTTTTTATGGTATAATTTGCTTAAAGTAATTATACAACTAATCAATAACAACTAATTAAAAAACAAAATGATAACTACAGACCAACTTAAAGATTTGTTGGAGCGCGAGAACGCGTTGAGGAGGTATCTTTGACGTCGATGCCAAATTAATACAAATTGAAGAAGAAGAACTTCGAACCCAAGTTCCCGGATTTTGGGACGATGCCAAAGCTGCCGAAGCGCAAATGCGCAAAGTAAAAGAACTCAAAAACTGGGTTGAAGGCTACAACAACGTAAAAACCGCCTGCGACGAATTGCAGTTAGCTTATGACTTTTACCGCGAGGAAGCCCTCACAGAGGAAGAGGTAGATGAAGCTTACCGAATAGCTCTCAATCAAGTAGAAACACTTGAGATGAAGAATATGCTTTCGAAAGAGGAAGACAAACTCGGAGCTGTTCTTAAAATAGTGGCGGGAGCCGGAGGAACGGAGGCGCAAGATTGGGCGGATATGCTTTTCCGCATGTACCAACGTTGGTGCGAACGCCAAGGATACAAATGCGAAGTAACGAACTATCAGGAAGGCGACGAAGCGGGTATCAAAACCGTAACACTTCAGGTTGAAGGCGAAATGGCTTACGGATACCTGAAAAGCGAGAACGGCGTACATCGTTTGGTGCGCGTATCGCCTTTCAACGCGCAAGGCAAACGAATGACTTCCTTTACTTCGGTATTTGTGGTGCCGCTTGTGAACGACAGTATCGAAATAGACATCAATCCCGCAGGACTTACTTGGGATACTTTCCGTTCGTCGGGTGCCGGTGGACAGAACGTAAATAAAGTGGAAACCGGCGTTCGTTTGCACTATAAGTTTACCAATCCGGTAACCAATCAGGCTGATGAAATTGTGATAGAAAACACCGAAAGTCGTTCGCAATTCGGCAACAAGGACAATGCCATCCGATTATTGAAGTCGCAGTTATACGAATTGGAACTCGAAAAACGCCGCACGGAAACAGCGAAAGTTGAAGCAGGTAAAAAGAAAATAGAATGGGGTTCGCAAATTCGCAGTTATGTTTTCGACGACCGACGCGTGAAAGACCATCGCACCAATCATCAAACATCCAACGTACAAGCCGTTATGGATGGCGATTTGGACGATTTTATTAAAGCCTATCTGATGGAGTTTTCGGATTAACCCCCTCCTACTTTATTAGAATAAATAATTATCCGAAATCGACCTGTAATAAATTTGGGATTTGAATTTCCGCCCCGTACTGTGCTTATGTCTTGTACGGGGCTTGTTACATTTGAACGCCTATGGCATAAAAAAGCATTAAGCTGTTGAGAATTTAAACAAGAGCAAAACAATTCTGTTCGGAGCATTTTCAAATTGAATAAGGACGAAACAAGTCTGCACGAAGGATATTCAAACTGAAGAAGGGCAAAACAAGTTTGCACGGAGGATATTCAAATTGAAGAAAGGCGAAACAAGTTTGCACGGAGGATCTTCAAATTGAAGAAAGGCGAAACAAGTCTGCACGAAGGATTTTCAAATTGAAGAAGGACGAAACATTGCTTGTCCTCTTCAACCACCTCGACGAACTGCGCAAACAATACCGCCCCTTGGAAAGCAAAATAACAACAAAGAAATGAATAAAGCTTTCAAGACTATTTAAGGTTTGTAAGTTACAGAAAATCCGCTCGGCAACCTATAATTTGTCGAGCGGACTTTTTTATTAACAAAAGATGAGATATTGTTTTGTGATTTAACATATTTGTGATAATATTGCAGAGGTCAGAAAAAAACATAAAATTTTG
>DAIOHI010000092.1:6628-8292 GCA_036744815.1 Paludibacteraceae bacterium | reverse complement strand
ATTAGCTGAGCAGCTTTAGATTATGTTTCGCAAATGTGTAAAATATATCCCAAAAACTCAAAATCCTTAACTATTTTACAGCTAATTACTTATTCTTTTGCTTCTGATTATCCTTGTTCTAACCCTGATTCCGCATCAAGAAAAATCGCTTTATCCCAGAATAAGCATTAGGAAATTTATCTTAAACGTTTCTCGCAAAGTCGCCAAGAACGCTAAACTTTTCTTATTATATTAGACATTATATTCAATAAATAATTATACAGATTATAAGCTAAAAACAACTGTCTTTATTTCAATCAGACCACATAGTTGTAAAACAATACAATTGTTTTACTCTTTCAAGTCAATACTGCAAGTATTGACAGCTATGCGCTCTTAATAAAAAGCATTAAAAGAATAAAAGCTATTGATTTCTATGTGTTTATAAAACTATTCGATATAAATTTCTAATATATTATATTTTTCTTTGTGTCTTTTTGTGTCTTAGCGTGAAATTTTCTTCTAATTCGTAATCTGGGTTTATAAACACATCGAAATCAATAGTTAGTCTCTGTTTTTTGGCACGAAGATTGTAGCAATTTTAATAGAGAGAGGAAAACTTTCGGAGCGGAGGCTTCGGAAAACATAAAAACACCAAACCAACTTGCAGGGACCTTTTAAAAATTATATAAGCACCAAACCGACTTGCAGGAAGCTTTTAAAAATTATATAAGCTTCAAACCAACTTGCGGGAAGCTTTTAAAAATTATATAAGTTCCAAACCAACCTGCAGGAAGGATTTAAAAATTATATAGGCTTCAAGACAAAAATCGCAGTGAATATATTTCAATTATCAACCTGTAAATAAATCTATTATGCCTTACAAAAAACTCATGCCTCTTTATGTAGGCAATCTTTCGACTAAAGAAATTTTCTCGCTGAACAAAACTACAATCGACTATGCCGATTCCGTTTCGAGCGATCTTGATCCGATTGCTACAAATTCGCTGAAGCAATTGAGAGAGTACAACAACGCTTTGGGCGCAAGTCTGAACAAAAATCAAAAGTCGGCGCTGACCGAAGAGATGCAAACTTACGACCAAGCCCGGGATACGGATATCCGCGAGATTTTCCGCGTAACGAAAACTTACCTTCGCAGTCGCGACGAAGAACGCAAAACAGCGGCATCTATCCTGCAACTCTTTCTTGCCCCTTACAAAGGCATCGAACGGATGCCCTTGGACGTAGAATCGGGTATCGTATCCGAAATGCTGAACAGATACAAGTCGTCAGCCGAACTCAAAACTGCCGCCACAACCATCGGTGTAAATGCGATCTTCGCCACGCTCGAAACGAATAACGCGGCATTCGATCGCCTCTACAACGAGCGCACCACCGAAAAATCGGAACGAGCCAGTCCGGCATCGAGTCTTAAATGGAAAGCCATAGGGGCATACACTCAGTTTTGCACTTCGATAGAGCAAGCGCTTGCCTTCACTCCCAGCGACACACTGCTTGCCCTTTTCAACCAACTCGACGAACTGCGCAAACAATACCGCCCCTTAGAAAGCAAAACAAAAACAAAGAAATAAAGCTTTCAAGATTATTGATGGTTTGTAAATTTCAAAAAATCCGCTCGGTAGTTATAAATTGCCGGGTGGATTTTTATTAACAACAAATTAAAT
>DAIOHI010000092.1:3910-6572 GCA_036744815.1 Paludibacteraceae bacterium | reverse complement strand
AACATCATAGACCCAGATTAAGCACTAATAATCTAGTTATCTGCAAGCGTGGTACAATGGTGTTGAGAATCAGAATAATCAAATAGAGTTTTCTTTATAGTTAAATTTATGGATAATAAAGTATATTATGGCGAAAAACTTTTCGACACTAGGTGGATAGAAAAGAAAAAGAAAATATTAAGTCGAGACAATAATCAATGTGTTATTTGTGGGAAAACGGGTGTAAAACTTCACGTACACCACAAACAATACCACTTTATAAAACGCCTTCAAAAACACGTTGCCCCATGGGCGAAAGTTGTCATAGTCGTGGACATTATAAATTTAAAGTACCTATAAAATACATATAATTAACATAAATATCTAACATTAAAATTTATTAACAATGGGATTTTTTGACATTTTCAAGAAAAAGGAACAGGTTCTACCTGAAATATCCGAAGAAAAAAATACGCTTCCAGAAATAAGAGAGGAGGATTTTGTAGATAATTCAGAACCTTCTCAACAAGGGTCGATTTATTCAGTGGAATTTGGCTCAAAGTTGCCTATTGATATCATATATAGTTTTTTAAAAGAAGATTATGAGAGTAAAGCGTATAATGATGCGCTAACCAATCCCGATAAATCATATAAAGATACTAACTTAGAAATTATCCGTAGTAATTTGGAGGTTAAATTTAAACAAGTATTATTGAAATATGATGATATGTTACGTGAAATTGATTTTCATATTCAATCACGTGGGCAAGCGGGACTGACGGATTTAGTTGAATTACTAAAATCAAAAAAAGAAACATATGAAAAGCATATTGAAGAATTAAAAAAAATGCGAGAAGATTTGGATAAAGGAGAACTATATATGATAGGAATTTTCAAATCCTACGAGGTTGGATTTACAAGAGGGCTAGCATCATTATCATTACACAACTTAAAAATTGATAATTCCTTATGAAAGATTGGTGGACTAAGATAGGCTGTATACTTACAGGTTGGAATTATCAAATACTATGTACGTGTACCGAAGCAAGTAAAAAGCAATTAAAGAAGTATTCGTCTGCAATTGTTATTCTTATAATTCTTTGGGCGTTTATAGGTTATTCTTTTGCTGACCGATATATTGGGACACCGTGGTGGGGATGTGTGATTGTTTCAATCATCTTTGTGATAATAATTATCCAAATTGAACGGCAAATAATCTTAACAGTAGGTAAAAATGGTTGGCTTCCTACATTTAGAGTTATAATAGCATTTATTATGGCATTAATAGGTTCTGCTATTTTAGACCAAATAATATTTAAAGATGATATAAATAAGAAAATGGTTGAAATAGTTGATAGACAAGTAAACGAACAGTTACCAAATCGCTTAACTATCATAAACACGAAACTTCAAGAATTACAAATAGAAATAGATTCTTTGGATAGAAAGAATCTTGATTTATATGCTGAAATATCGAAACAGCCTACTATTCAAACTGTTTCTACAACAACCAGTCCAATAGCTATTAGTAGACCGAATAAATCTGATTCAATTGTTTTTAAGGCCACAATTAACAGAAGTCCAATAGCAAATCCCAAAGTAAAAGAAGCTGAAATTAACAATCAGCATTTAGAAGCATTAAGAACACAGCAAGAAGAATTTACTAAAAAGAAATTAGATGCAGAAACATCTTTAAGGAAGGAGCTGAAAGAGAACCAAGGTTTTTTAGAAGAATTAAATGCAATAATTGAGATATTATCAGAACGCCCTGTTGCATTAATTTTTTATCTAATTCTTTTTGCTTTTTTGATGTCTCTTGAGTTATTTGTTGTTATGAGTAAATTTGGAGATAAAAAATCTGATTATGATTTAGTTATTGAACACCAATTAGAGCAAAAGAAGAAAACATTAAATCAATTAGTTAAATAAAGACTAAAAGCCAGCAGATAACATCACCCTGTTGGCGCAGGTATCTACCTATGCCTTGGTCGTAGAACAAAAATAAAATAAGATGAGCAGGAAATATAAATTTTATAATCCGTCGGAGCGGATTTATAATCCGTATCCTTCAATAGCATTAGGATTTTAAATCCTTATAATACAGTAAGCGAGATTACAAATCCCGCTGGATGAGCATATCATGTGAGATTATACAAAAAACATAGAGAATTTTGCGAAAATACCAGAAATTGGTATATTTGTCGAATGGATATTAAAAGATAAAAAACATGGCAAAAAACACTTCTATACTACTGGGGGAATATTTTGATAGCTTTATAAGCGAGCAAGTTAAATCCGGAAAATTTGCGTCAGCAAGCGAAGTTGTGAGAGCCGCATTGCGCTTATTTGAGCAACAAGAAAATAAGGCTAAAATTCTCGTAAACGAGTTGAAAGTTGGAGAAAAATCTCTAATGATTTCAAATCTTGATAGGAAAAAAGCACTTTCTGATCTTCATGCTAAATATTTACAGGATGAAATTTGAAATAAGTGAAAAAGCATTTGAAGATATTGAAAACATTTGGCTTTATAGCTTTGAGACTTGGTCGGCAGAACAAGCTGACAGATATTACAACTTGATTTTCGATGAAATTGAATACATTGCGAAGAATCCTTTATCAGGAAGAGATTTTAGCCATGTCAGAAAAAATTACAAATACTCTAAAGTTAAATCACACTTGATAT
>DAIOHI010000092.1:0-3900 GCA_036744815.1 Paludibacteraceae bacterium | reverse complement strand
AAAAAATCGAAAGACTTGATTGAAATAATCAGAATACTTCACCAAAGCATGGACATTGAAGAAAGAATAAACGATTAGAAACCCTCTGCTCCCGCACGAGTCCCTCTCGTGTGGGAGCTTCATTATATCGGATTTTGTTCGTTCTTTTTAGATAAAACATTCTCAATCCGTTGAATATTTTTTCTACTTTCTTCAGATTCTACCTTATAGTCAGGTTTAGTAGGAAATATCTGAATAGGCATATAATCAGGAAATTTTTTTCTTAACATAGAAATAAGTCTATCTCTTTCAGATCCATAAGGCATAAAATCATCCAAAAACAAAAGAAGAGTATAAGCATTAACAGCATATTCGATTTTTTCAAGAGTATGCAATGTGAGGTTTCTCCTATTTAATTGAATGTAGTATGCTATACTATCACTTAGCATTTCTTTTTCGATAAAACTCATAGAGTCTTTATTTAAACTCAACAAGTATTCTGCTCTGTTTTCATTGTGCAGGTACGACAATACATAGTTGCGATATTCCTCCGAAGCAGGAGAATCTTTTACTAACGGATAATTGTCGGTTATACTATTTATGTACACTTTGGGTTGGTCGCCGGGCATTAAAGCAAGAGCTATTGGTAGTAGTGTGCTATTCTTAGAAAACAAGATATAAGCCATACGTCCACTTTCGTTGGGGCTGAAATATAAACTGAAGGTTTCAGTTCCCTGATGAACAAAACAGGAATCGTCAATAAGAAATTGATAACCTATAGTCGAATAAAGATATACCCATTGCGATTCACTAGTGATAGTTTTATCCACATGAACTGTTATTTTTATTTCATCGGAACAAGATATTAAAGCGAATACAAATAAACACAATAATGGTAATTTTTTCATTTCTCGTTACTTTAAATAAATTCTTAAACAGCAACACAGCCTTCTTCTCCTTCGCTCCCGTACGAGTACTCTCGTGTGTGGCTAGAACACCCACTCGTTCAGTAGTCATGTAACTTAGAGGCTTTGTAATATATTTATTTTTCTAATACGGAATCCGGAATAAACAAAAAAGGATGACTTTCATCATCCTTTCTTAGTGCTTTTATATGAAATCCGTACTTAAGCGTTTTTTGCTTTTAGTACAATAGCTTTAAATGCTTCCGGGTGGTTAACGGCTAAGTCAGCCAACACCTTACGGTTGATTTCGATACCCGATTTATGTAAAGCTCCCATAAGTTTTGAGTATGAATAACCTTCCAAACGAGCTGCAGCATTGATACGTTGAATCCACAAAGCGCGGAAATTACGTTTTTTAGCTTTACGATCGCGGTAAGCATATTGCAAACCTTTTTCCCATGTGTTTTTTGCTACTGTCCAAACATTACGACGCCCGCCAAAATAACCTCTGGTGAGGCTTAAAATTCTTTTTCTTCTTTTACGTGAAGCAACGTGGTTTACTGATCTTGGCATAATTAAAAATGATTTGTGAATGTTAGCGTCGATTCTTCATGAATCGAACTTTAAGCTAAAGGCATTCGATTTTAATACTTTTAAGAAAACAAAATTAATTCTGAATTAAAAAATTAACGTAAGCAAAGCATTGCTTTCACGTTTTTTTCGTCAACCTTAGCTACAATAGCTGTGTGAGTCAAATTACGTTTTTGCTTAGTTGTTTTTTTAGTCAAAATGTGTCTTTTGAACGCATGTTTCCTTTTGATTTTTCCTGTTCCGGTAAGAGCGAATCTTTTTTTAGCACCGGAGTTAGTTTTCATTTTTGGCATTGCTAATTTATATTTATTTATTTATAGTGAAAATCCTTATTTTGATGTTTTTTTAGGAGAAAGCATGATTATCATACGTTTACCTTCCAATTGTGGCAACTGATCCACTTTAGCGTATTCTTCCAAATCGGTAGCGAAACGCGCCAAAAGCAATTCTCCTTGCTCTTTAAACAGAATAGAACGACCTTTAAAGAAAACATAAGCTTTTACTTTGCATCCTTCTTTAAGAAACTCAATGGCATGCTTCAGTTTGAAATTGTAATCGTGTTCGTCCGTTTGCGGTCCGAATCGGATTTCTTTCACCACAACTTTTACAGTTTTGGCTTTTTGCTCTTTTTCCCGCTTCTTTTGTTGATACAAAAACTTTTGGTAATCAACAATTTTACAAACCGGTGGTACGGCTGTTGGCGATATTTCTACCAAATCCAACTCCAATTCATCGGCTATACGCATAGCCTCTGTGTAGGAATAAACGCCTTGTTCAACGTTGTCTCCGACCAAACGAACTTCTTTCAAACCCCGGATCGCTTCATTAATTCGATTAGGCGCTTCCTTTGCTGGTGGTCCACCTCTTCGAGATCCGATAATAAATTGTTTAGCTATTGTTTTGTCCTCCTTAAATCTTTTGTTAAAACTCTATTTTTTGAACTCTACATTTTGAGGGCGCAAATATAATGTATTTATTTGATATATTAATGGATATAGCATTTATTTTTGATAAATAAAAGCGAAAAAGGAGTAATTTATTGTGCAAAAGCAAAAAATAAACTACCTTTGCCAGGCTTTTTTTGAAACGAGCATGCTTTACCTTATTCTTAGATATTTTTATTTAGATTCGGTATTTATCATGCAAGTTCCGTGCCGAGGACTAACAATCGCGGTATGAAAAAAGAAAGTGTGATGGGAAATTAAGCGACTAATCACTTAATAACGAAACGCTTAAATTTTGAGTAACACAATTATTTATTAAAACAAATGAAAGTATTTGAATTAAAAGGTACCGAGAGAAAAGAACTTGGTAAAAAAGCAAGTAAAGCTACAAGAGCTTCGGAAAACATCCCTTGCGTATTGTACGGAGGAAGCGGTAACACACATTTTACAGCTACATCAAGCGATTTGCGCAAACTGATCTATTCTCCTGATGTATTTGTAGTTGACTTGGATATTGACGGAAAGAAATCGAAAGCCGTATTGAAAGATTTGCAATTTCATCCTGTAAGCGACAGCGTGCTTCACATCGATTTTCTTGAAGTGACGGATAAAAAACCGGTAGTTATCGAATTGCCCGTTAAATTGACAGGTTTAGCCGAAGGTGTTAAAGCCGGGGGTAAATTAAGCTTGGAAATGCGCAAACTGAAAGTAAAAGGTATCTATACAAAATTCCCAGAAAACATCATTGTTGATGTAACTTCATTAGGACTTGGAAAAACCATTCAAGTAGCCAAAGTATCTGTTGAAGGTTTGGATATTATGAATGCTAAAAACGCTGTAGTTGCACAAGTGAAATTGACAAGAGCAGCTCGTGGTGCAGCAGCAAAAGGAGGAGAATAGATGAAAGCCGAGCTTCAATCGTAAAATTTTGAAGCATCGTAAAATTCCATCTGAACATTAAAACAACAAATTATTTATCAGATGAAATACTTAATTGTAGGATTGGGAAATATCGGTTCGGAATACCAAAACACCCGCCACAATATAGGATTTACAATATTGGACGCTTTTGCCGAAGCGTCCAATGTTTTTTTTGAGGAAAACAGATACGGCGCCATTGCTACTGTAAAACTGAAAGGGCGTACTCTGATTTTACTCAAACCTTCTACATTTATGAATTTGAGTGGGAATGCACTGCGCTATTGGATGCAAAAAGAAAACGTTCCCATTGAAAATGTATTGATTCTTGTTGATGATTTGGCATTACCTTTCGGAAGCCTGCGCCTGAAACCTAAAGGTTCGGATGCCGGACATAATGGATTGAAAAACATTCAGGAAATTTTAGGACACAGCAATTATCCTCGTTTGCGATTTGGTATCGGCAACAATTTCCCTCAAGGACGGCAAGTTGACTATGTTTTAAGTAAATTTACGCCCGAAGAAGCGGCTGCCCTACCCCAGCGCGTGGAACAAGCTATCGA
>DAIOHI010000091.1:0-8380 GCA_036744815.1 Paludibacteraceae bacterium | reverse complement strand
GAAATAGTATTGATTCTTTGTAGAACAGTATCCTTTAGAAGTAATTTCAGTCGCGACTTTACCTCTTCTATTTCTAGAAACACAAACAATAATCAATATTGAATCAAGCAAATAAATATTTAATTACATTGCACTAGAGTGAATGATTCAAATAATATTTTTGAATGCTTCACTAAGCAGGTTCAAGCCATAATCAAATAAGTTCTAAATGTCTTTTTATCTCAATAATGATTTATAAGAAAAAATCAGAGTAATTCTAATGCCTCGTTTTCTTTTTGAGTCATTTCATTTTGTTCATCCTCCGATTTGTCATTTTGCCCACATAGATGGAGAATGCCGTGAATAATAACACGATGCAATTCCATGAAGTAGTTGTTTTCAAAGCTATCAGCATTGCTTTGTACCGTATCAAGACTGATATAGATATCGCCCGAAATACGATCGCCTTCACTATAATCGAAAGTAATAATATCGGTATAATAATCGTGTTGCAAAAACTCGCGATTCACTTCCAATATCTTTGTATCGGAGCAGAAAAGATAGCTTATCTCTCCTACCCTTTTATCGTGCAATGCGGCAACTTGCTTGATCCACACAATAATATGTTTTTTATCTATCTCGGGAAATTCTATTTCTTCAGCGTAAAAGTGTATCATAATATATAAGATGCTTTATCCAAAAAACAAATAAGCAATCCAAATTGCTACAACTATTCCGACCAAATCGGCAAGCAATGCGTAAGGAATGGTATAGCGACTGTTTTTAATATTCACAGCTCCATAGTAAACCGCCACAACATAAAATGTAGTATCGGTAGAAGCCTGAAAAATTCCAGCCAAACGTCCGGCAAAGGAATCGGCACCGAAAGCAGACATCGTTTCTACCATCATGCCACGAGCACCGCTACCACTCAAAGGTTTCATCAGAGCTGTTGGCATAGCGTCCACCCAACGGGCATCGAAGCCGGTAAAAGCCACAAAGGATTTCAATCCATCAATCAGAAAATCCATTGCACCCGATGCACGAAACATACCTACTGCAACCAAAATTGCTATTAAGTAAGGAATAATCCGTATTGCTGTACTGAATCCGTCCTTTGCGCCATCAATAAAAGCATCGTAAACATTTATTTTTTTGAAAAAACCATTAAGGATAAAAAAGATAATAACAGAAAACAGAATGATGCTCGCAAGCAAGCCCGAAATCATCTGAGCTCGCTCAGGTCCCATTTGGTTGAAAGCATAAATTATCAATCCAATAAGCAGTGCCACTCCACCAAACGTACCAAGAATCACCTTGTCGAATATATTAATCCGCTGTTTGATACAGACAGCCAACACGCCGATCATCGTCGATATAAAAGTAGCAATCATTATCGGGATAAAAACATCAGCAGGGTTCGAGGCACCCATCTGAGCTCGTATGGTCATTACCGAAACGGGAATCAATGTCAATCCCGAAGCATTCATAACCAAAAACATAATCATTGGATTAGACGCTTTTTCTTTGTCGGAATTTAACTCCT
Organism: Paludibacteraceae bacterium; assembly: GCA_036744815.1. GTDB lineage: Bacteria > Bacteroidota > Bacteroidia > Bacteroidales > Paludibacteraceae > H1. Next base: position 6,855 of record DAIOHI010000091.1, on the reverse strand, counting down.
GCAACTCCTTCATGGCTTGCAACCCGGCAGGTGTGGCTGCATTATCGAGTCCGAGAATATTTGCCGAAATGTTCATCAGAATAGATCCTCCTGCGGGATGTCCCTTCGGAATATCGGGAAACAAACGACTGAAAAGCGGATTGATCGCTCGGGAAAACAATTGAATCAATCCTCCACGTTCTCCAATCTTCATCAAACCCATCCAAAGAGCTAATACGCCCGTCAGTCCGATGGATATTTCGAAACCAGTACGAGCCGAGGAAAAGGTGGAATTTACCGTTGCATTAAAAGTCTCGATATCGCCAAAAAATATCAAGCGGACAAACGCCACAAAAAAAGCGACGACAAAAAAAGCTATCCAAATATAATTTAATGTCATTACTGTACTATTTACTATTCTTGATCAGGAAAACAGGCTTCAGTCAAAATAAACAGCTACAAAAGTACAGTATTTTTCTGTTTTCGGGAAGTTTTAACATCAAGCATTTCTACTCGCAAATTATAGGACATCGTTCCCAAGTCAGAGAAAGACATTATTATGCACAAGGCTATCATTATTGTGCAAAGAATTTTCATTTGTAAGTAGGAGACATACGAATCAGGGGTTAAAAAAGGCTTATAGCCTCTCCCAACCCCTGATTTGCAATTTAGTTAGAAAAAAATCTTGTTATCTGTTAGATTCTACATCTTCGCATCCATCAATTTATCTGCTGCGGATTTAGGTGATCCCAATTTCATTTTTATCACGAAAGCTCTGGCTGATTTAAATTTCTGAGGTATTAAAACATCATAATAAGTATTCTTATCTAAATCCAAACCAATATCCGAATGTTTTACTACTACTGCTTTATTATATCCCAAAATACTAGCAGATATTGGAACTTCGGTGGCTTTTTTGGGTATGGCAATACGAACAATATTATTTATCGGTCGGTTGATGACGGTCAAATACAAATTGTCGTCTTTTTGAGTGTAATAACCCAACTTAGACAATGGTAGATCAACATGACGCACAGCATAAACTGCCTCTGAATTGATTTTCATCCAGTCTCCCAATTCTTTTACTATTTTATCTTCACCGGGGTGCATATTGCCATATCCATCGGGACCAAAATTCAACACAAAATTTCCATCCATAGATACACTATGCATCAACATGTCAATTATATCATCTGTCGTTTTTGTGTACAAACCCGACCAATCTTTCATATATCCCCAGCCATTGGGTGGAATAGTCATTACAGCATCCCAATCGTTACCATCCAACCATTCGTAAGCCGCCGGTAGCTTACGCTCCCAACCCTGCTCATAATCGCCCAGCATCACTCCATTAGAATCAAAATGACGTTTACCGAATTCATCATTCCTAAAACGCGATCCGATGATTAAACCCGGATGTTTCTGGCGTAATTCTTTTTCGAGATTATAAGTAAATTCATAGGAATTGACCCATGCTTTATCCCAAGTCCCATCAAACCACAAACCCTTAATGGCAGGGTAATTTTCCAGTAGTTCCAACAATTGATTTCGCGTGTATTGCAAAAATCTATTGTATTTTTGCTGCTCCTCGTCATTCTTGGGCGCCGCATAAAAATAATCTGGATTATTCCATTCCAACACGGAGAAATAAAGATACACATCTATTCCCTCGGCGGTATAGGCATCCACAACTTCTTTCACAATATCTTTTTTATATGGTGATTTTGAGATGTTGTAATCAGAGTATTTTGTGTGCCACAATGCAAACCCATCGTGATGTTTAGTCGTAAAAATCATATACTTCGCACCCATTTGCTTTGCCTGTTTTGCCCAGCGTTTAGCATCGAAGTCTTTGGGATCGAATTGTTTATACAGATTATCATAAATATCTTTCCAATTTTCCGGAACATTGGGTCCACGCCAAGCGCGAATCCATTCCGAAGCGGCTGCGCCTCCTCTTGCACTGACACCGTTCCATTCATTCCCCGGTATAGCATACACGCCCCAATGAATAAACTGCCCTAATCCGTAATTACGAAATGCTTCCATTTCAGCATCCGTACGATGCGGAGGTGTAACAGAACTGTATTTTACTTCTTTTTGTTCCTTAGGCTTTACTTTAGGTCCCGTCCATTGAGCTTGTGCGGAGATTAATCCCATAGAACAGCCTAAAACCATTATCATTATCCTTTTCAAATTCATTCTAAATACTTTTTATCGGTTATTATTTATTTTTCTTTTCCTACATAATTACTGCAATTAGCGTCCGTCAACTCATACAAAGGGATGCCTATATTCGGTTTCTTGAAGTTATAAGCTTCTATCTCTTTCTTCAGCTCATCTATCTGTTTTTGAGTAATGATGATTTCTGTTTTACCATAATAATCAGGTGAAGAGAAGTTAGTTGGGCGCAGCATGCCCCAGTCTTCAAAGAAATCGAGCATATTGCGCTGCCCTATGATACAGCTTTGTCTCATAAAGTCAAGTTGCAGCAAGCCGTCAAAGTTTTCTTTACTCTTCACAAACTCGGTGTAGTCTTTTGTACGGCAATGTTCGTAGATATCTTTATAAAAATCTTTTTGTCCCAATATATCTATAAAGTATAATTTCAATTGCCACATAGGTACTAATTTAAGAAAGACATTATCATATATGTTTTTCGGATTATCTCTTTCGCTCCATACCATCTTGCCTTTTACAAATTTTTGTACTGCCTGTGGATATTCTTCATCAATTCTGATAGCTCTATCCAACACCTGCTCCTGATTATACAAAGCACAAAGATTGTTCGTTATTTCGACCGTTCCCGCCCATCGCATTCCGGGACGCACCTGATTGGTATGTCCTACTTCGTGTCCTATAACCCAAATCCTTTTCTTGAAAAACTCTTCGGTACAAAACACATTGGCATAGCCGTTGAAGTTGTAGGCGGTTCGATAATCGGTAGCATAAGCTCCAACTCCAGGACGTATATCGTAATTAACATGAATGAAAGATCGGTTATTAAACATTCTATCATACTTCACCAATCCCATAAAGTCCATTTGTCCATAGATTGCATTGTCGAAATATTCGATTTGTTTTACAATGTCGGTATTAAACTTTCTATAGTCGCTTAAACTCCAAACAACATGGGCATAGTTACCCACGATATCAATATCTTCTGCAATACCGTATTTTTCTCCTTTAAGTATTTCTTGCCAAAAAGCATTATCATGTTTTGTCCTATCAAAATATCCGTTAACAGTCCCCGATAGGAAATGGACTTTAACCGTTTTGTCTTTCAACAGGCTTTTGTCCTTCGGGTGTAGCGGGATGTTTTCATCCGTATGATTGTAAATATAGATCAGTCCGGTTTGATCAGGTTTTATTACGTTTAGTCCGGGTTTCAACGGATAGCTCGCTGAATGTATGGTGGGTTTGAAATTACAGATTTCGAGAGACAGACTCTCAGCCTGATTATCCCCAACGAACAAAACAAGATTTTCGTCGGTATTATCTACATACATCCCGGTAGCATTGTCTCTCAGGCTGTATGTATTGGTTCTATTTAGCGCAGCCATAATATTCGGATGCTGATAAGGACGGTATTCCTGCACCCTGAAATCAGAGTCGTAGCTTCCGTCGTAGAGCGCGGTAGCCAGCATCTTTATAGGAAGATTATCTATTTTTTCAATATCTTTCTTCTTGATATTTTTCTTCAATGCCGAACAACTCTTATCAGCAAAGATATCTCCAAGATCAACAGTTTGCTTTTGAGTAGTATAGAATTCCATCTCAGCACAGCTAACTCTGTTCATATATGCTGAGTTAATTCTGAATTCCATTTTTGTAACATTATTCAATGCCTTATCAAAAGGAATGACTGAGCTTGAATAAGGTCTCCCCTTGAAGTCGTATTCTCCTATTTTACTCAACTCTGGAGCTTCTGCTGTTGCCGCCCATAGCTCAAACTTACCGATAACACCCCAGCCATTACCATTGTCTTGCCGTGAATTGTGTATCAAATAATCTAAGTTTTCGTTTCCGCTAAACTCGAAAGATATAATAAAGGGCCATTTTGTTATCTCTCCGTATCGGGAGTTAAAGAAGGTTTTTTTGTCTCCATCAATCATTTTGGAAGCTTCAAATTCCTTCTGTTCTGATGTTGTTGTTACTTTTTTCACAGTCAAAAGTTTATCAGAAACAAAATGCTGTTCTTTTAGCGCTAATCTTATGTCTTTTGATGTTATATTAGAAGTTCCTGATGCACAGGAAAACGAGACTGATAGTACAAACAGGGTAAATAGTGTCGCTAAATTCCTTCGGGAAAGGGTTTGATAAATCTTCATCATGATGATATTTTATTGTTATTCTATTAATTTACAATCTATTTGATAGATATCTACTTATATTGCTTGTCATTGCTTTGCTACCGGTGGCAGACATTCAACCGCCGCCGGCTTATGCATCTGTTATACAAATGCTATTCGTTCAGATGAAAGTTACTTCACTACCACCTTTACTGTTTCGTTTCCGGTTTTCACTAAATAAACACCGGCTTTCAGTCTGCAATTAACTGTAGACAATTCACTTGTCAGTATTTCTTCGTAGAGTTTACGTCCTGTCATATCAAGAACTTGAAGGCTGCTGCCTACTTGTCCGTTGATTATTGTTAATGCTCCTTCGGCGGCATAAACTACTAATTTACTTCCGTCTTTAGTTAAAGATGTTCCTGTGGGCTGATCGTTTGCAAACACCAATACGGGAACATAGTCGGGGTTATCGTTTTCGAGAGAGTGAATCGAGACTAAATGTCCGTCATTTTTATTACCGCCCTCATCGCTTATCATCGCCAGTTGATACCAAAGGATTCCATCTGACTCCAAAGCTGCGAAAACATTTTGAGACAAGTCAACTGAATCTTTTTCATTGACAAGGCTTGTTGTTGTTATTTCCACTGCGCCTTGTCCTATTTCATCGCCGCTGTATGTACTTGCAACTTCAGCACTGTTAGTCCATGTAAGCAAAGATAAACCTGTAGCTTTCACTTCGTCCTTCACGCTGCGTACATTTAGCTTCTCCACAAAGTCTTTAGTGTTGTTGGATTTATATACCACATACAAAGTAGCTTTATTGTATTTTGACAACAGAGTGGCTTTCATCTCGCTTAAATCGAAATACAAATAACCTTTTGTATTGGTATATTGAGGACTGATATCCCCACCTGCCTCAATAGTAGATGCGGTAACAAAATTCTCATCTACAGCTTTGTTGCTGATATAAGTATCTGCTGATACAGGTATTACGTTTTCGGGATATGCGCCTACTGCAATGCTTAGGTCGGACGTCACATTATCAACTGTAATTTGATAAGGACTTGAGCCGCTTAGTGTTTGCATCTGACCGTTTACGTGCGCTATGGGCAAGTGATAATCAGCAGCGACAGCGAATGAGAATGAATAACTATCGTTGTGTGTAACCGTAGTTTCAGGTTCCGTAACCCATGTAATCGCAGCATTTTTAACAGCATTTACTGAGTAAACAGCCGGTTGTTCGCTTATAGTTACAATAAGATTACTTGTAACATTATCTATTGTTAACAAGTAATTAGGACGAGTTCCTGTTATCGCTCCAAAATCTGATGTAGGCGTGTAACCTTCTTTATCAAACTCGAAATTCAATTCGAAAGTACTTCCATCTTCAATAGTATATGGATTATTGCCTAAGGCTATCGTTTGTAAATTGCTGACACTTGTAGAATGACTAACCTCTACTGTACGTGGATTTGCAGGTTGTTCAATATCAAATACCAGTACCGGAATATAATCGGCATTACCGTTTTCGAGAGAGTAGAACTTTGTTATGGAAAGATTATCCGTATCTAATGTAAATCGAATAGAATCGGGCATAAACAAAATATAAGGATCTGTTACATCTATCTCTACAGGAGTACTCCTTGCAACACTAAGAGTTTGTGCTCCGTTTATTAGTATGCCTTTTCTTATTTCTACGCCATTGTTATTATAAGGTAATTCGTAGATTGACTTATCAGCATAAGCCGTACCCGCCAATTGACGTATGGTATATGTTCTATCGCCTTGATTAGTATCGGCAGTGGGAACAAGTTTAAAGGTCGCTTTATTATATCCGGCAGCCTTCATTGCCTCAGTTGGTATGAACTTCAATACCGGTATAGCGGCATAGTTACTCCGGCTTTCATAAAGTTTATAATCAGCATAATAGTCGCTGCTATGTCCCGAAGCAGCATCAGTAGTGTAACGTTGATACGTATCTTCGCTTACAGGCAATACATTTGCCGCAAAGGCTGAAATTGAAATATCTTGCGCGCCATCTACCGAAGGGATGGTAAAGGAATAAACTCCGCCGTTTTCCGTTGTTGCCACAACATTACCGTTAACCAAAACGTATGGTGAATGGAAAGTAGCTTCCGGTGTAATTTCGATTGTGAGCGGATCGCCCGTCGGATGCGAAGTGATTCCGGAGGGATTGGTACTTGCAATTCCACTACCAAGGGTCAAGCTTACAAGCTGAGTTGCCGGGATGAGTTCATAAACACCTATTTCGATAGCCATTCCCTGTACGCGAGTATTTCCCGCATAATCTTTTCCGGTAGCAAAGGATAATCCCGTAGCATCGCCTTTATCTTCGCCGGCAAAGCCTGTTGGAGGCGTATAATTACCCGCAGCTAAATTTGTAAACAAGTTGGCAGGATCTGACTCAATCACACTTGCCGTTTCGCCTAAGGAATAGGCTTTATCTAAGATATTATTCGCAATTACCGGGGTTGCTGTAAAGCCGGTGTTCTCGTGCTTAGCAATATTTACCACAGCATCCGAAGCATCTCGGTTGTTGTATAGAATACTGTTCTTTAGT
>DAIOHI010000090.1:0-8393 GCA_036744815.1 Paludibacteraceae bacterium | reverse complement strand
GCAAGTTACGCTTCGCTTACATGCGGTTATGCAGATAATGTCTTTCAGACAAATACCATAATTATCAATTGTTTAAAACTTTAAATTAATTTTTCGTTATGTACTAAGTATCATGATCTGAAAATTTTTCATTATCATTGTATAAATTAACCCAACCGAAGATGAAAGAATCCATCCTACATTATGTATGGCAATTTAAGCTGTTTTTTCAAAACTCTATGCAAACGAGTGAGGGCATTCCTTTGAAAATAATCGATATTGGTAAACCAAACTACGACGCGGGACCCGATTTCTTCAATGCCAAAATACGTATTGATGATATAATATGGGCTGGGAATATTGAAATTCACTGGAGATCGTCGGACTGGAATAAACACGGACATCAAAAAAACAAAGCATATAATAATGTAATCTTGCATGTTGTAAGCGAGATTGATGCTGAAGCATTTACGGCTGACGATAAAAAGATTCCGCAAGTTCAACTACGTTATCCCGATAGTATCGATAGGAATTACGAAAGCTTATTGAAAGATAAAAAATGGATAGCTTGTGAAGATAAAATCGGACAAATACCGGATATTGTTATCGAAACTTGGAAAAATGCTCTTTTGAGCGAACGCTTGCAACAAAAAACAAGTTCTATTTCGGAATTATTAGACAACAGTCAACAACATTGGGAGGAAGCTTTCTACATTACCTTAGCCCGCAATTTTGGATTTGGAGTAAACAATCAGCCTTTTGAGAACTTGGCAAAATCACTGCCTTTATCCATACTGGGAAAACACAAAGACCGACTATCGGATATCGAAGCCTTGCTCTTCGGACAATCGGGATTGCTCTCCGACGTGAACACGAATGCTCCCTACCCTAACGATTTGAAAAGAGACTTTGCTTTTTTACAAAAGAAATATGGGCTTACGCCTATTGATGCATCACAATGGAAGTTGTTGCGATTACGCCCCGACAATTTTCCGCATATCAGAATAGCCCAATTTGCAAGCCTTATTCATTCGTCATCCAAGTTGTTTTCGAAAATCATCGACAAACCTACGATCAATTATCTTCGAAAACTCTTTGTCTGTCAACCTTCCGAATATTGGACAAAACATTATACTTTTAAGAAAGAAAGTCATGCAAGAACGAAAAGAATCGGAACGAAAGCTATTGATGCTTTGCTGATAAATACGGTCGTTCCGTTTTTATTTTGCTACGGAGAGAAGAAGCAAGAACAGGAATATAAAGACATCGCTTTAAGTTTATTGGAAGAAATTCCACCTGAAAACAATGCAATTATTAACGCTTGGAAAACATTGAATATCTTGTCAACTTCAGCTTACGACTCGCAAGCCTTGCTGCAATTAAAAAAAGAATATTGCGACAACAAAAAGTGCTTACGATGCAGAATAGGACATAAAATCGTGGAAAAGAAAAACTAATGCTGTATCAACTATAGCTTAAAAACATCTCCCGAAACTCCTTCAATCCTTCCGAAGCTCCTTTCGAGATGTAACGAATATGTTTGGGCAGATAATCAACTCCATGCGGATCAATATAATAAACCGGACATCCCGTCGGAGCATAATCCATCAATCCGGCGGCAGGATAAACTTTGAGCGATGTTCCGATAATGAGAAGAATATCAGCCTTAGCAAGAATATTGACGGCGTTTTCTATCGGAACTGCCTCACCAAACCAAACGATATGCGGACGAAGTTGATAGCCTTTCGGGCATTTATCACCCAAGTGCGTTTCATAATTATTAGAACTAAGCTCATAAACCTCCTCTCCAGGACCCGTAGATCGAACTTTCATCAACTCTCCATGCAAATGCAATACCTGCGAACTTCCAGCTTGCTCATGCAGATTATCTACATTCTGCGTGATAATCCGCAAGTCAAATTGTTTTTCCAATTCGGCTAAAATCGCATGACCTTCATTTGGTTTTGCTTCGAGCAGCTGCCGACGACGTTCGTTATAAAAGTCAAGTACCAACTTCGGATTTTTCATCCAGCCTTCAGGTGTAGCAACATCTTCTATGTGATAATTTTCCCAAAGTCCTCCGGCATCGCGAAAAGTGCTGATACCACTCTCTGCACTCATACCTGCTCCCGTTAATACAACCAATGTTTTCATATACTTTATGTTTTCAGTTATTACAAAAATACATAAAGTTTTCTATACTCTTAGTCCAAAAAACTTAGAAAACAAGCTTTCTTATTGATATTTAAGTAAGGCTTTCAAACCTACAATTATTTAATAAATATCTTTAATTAGAGCTACAACAAGGCTAAAAGTCAAAAATAATCATTAATTTCGCTCGTTGAAAAGCTACGAATGCCGGCTTCCGGTAAAAACTTTTTGACAAAAACACAGGTAAAAAAAACAGCCAAGTGCCGTATGAATCAACGTAAGATATCTCCTCTTTTTATTCCCATTCTACTGATATTTATTATTTATGCTTGTGCCAATCGCGGGCAAGGACCTACCGGTGGGAAAAAAGACGAAACACCACCTCGTGTATTGAAAGAAAGTCCTCCAAACGGGACATTGAACAACGAAAAGAAGAAAATACAAATTACTTTCGACGAAAACATTTCCTTAGAAAAAACAGCCGAAAATGTTATTATTTCTCCGCCGCAGCTTCGTCCACCTCTTATTCAGGGATTTGGAAAATCGCTTTCGGTAACATTCGAAGAGGAATTTCAACTAAACACGACTTATTCTATCAATTTTGGAAATGCCATAGTGGATTTGAATGAAAAAAATCCGTTATCAAACTACGTTTACGCTTTTTCTACCGGTAATGAAATTGATACGCTGCGTATTTCGGGTACTGTTATCAATGCCGAAGATCTGAATCCTATTTCGGGAATTATCGTTGGTATTTATAGCGAAACCGATGATTCGGTTTTTTATCAAAAGCCTTTTCAACGAATTGGACGGACGGATGAAAACGGTAGATTTCAAATAGATAATATAAAAGCCGGAACCTATAAAATTTTCGCTTTAGGCGATGTTAGCCGCGATTATCATTTTCAACCGGGCGAAGGGCTGGCTTTTATCGACTCACTTATAACGCCTGAATTCCGTTTCGAAGAAATGCAGGACACTATTTGGAAGGATTCGATAACGGTCGATAGCATTCATAGTTATATAGGCACACGTTTTTTACCCGATGATATTTTGCTGCAATATTTCAGAGAAGCGAAAAAACGTCAATATTTTGTAAAATCAGAACGTAAGGAAGCCCATTGTTTTTCGTTGTTTTTTGCCACAAAAGCCGATTCTCTTCCTAAATTAGAACCTTTAAATTTCGAATGGGAAGGCAAGTATATTCTTCAAAAAAACAACAATTTGGATTCACTGACATTTTGGATAACCGACTCATTAACATGGCAAAAAGATACATTGACAATGGCAATGACTTATTTTAAGTCGGATTCCATCTATCAACTTGTCGAAACGACCGATACAATTAATGTTATTATGCGTCGCGCAAAAACGAATGCGCGTAATCGACAGGATGAAAATAAAGTTGTAGCACTAAATATAGCGAACAATATATCAAGCACTTTTGAAGTTTACAATCCGATAACAATCCATTCGAAAGAACCAATAGAAAGCTTTGATATTTCGAAAATCAACTTGAGCCAGAAAATAGATACCCTGCTCAAAAGTCTGACTTTTGAATGGCAGCAAAGCGATTCGACAAAAATGAATTTTGCCATCAAGTACAAGTGGGAAGCGGAAAAGAACTACGAACTTAAAATAGATTCGGCTGCTTTTAGAAGCATCTACGGTAAAGTAAACAATAAAGTCGACGGCAAATTCAAAATACGTTCGTTGGAAGAATATTCATCTTTGAAGGTTGTTTTAAGCCCTTTTGAGACAAAAGCCGTCATCCAGCTTCTGGATACAAAAGATAAAGTTTTGGCTTCGAAACCTGCTGCAGAGAAGGGAAGTCTCTTCGACTATTTGAAACCGGGCGACTACTACATCCGTTTGTTTATAGACGAAAATGGCAATGGCGTATGGGATACCGGAGAGTTGGCTTCTCGTCGTTATGCGGAGCAAGTGTATTATTATCCAAAAAAATTAACGTTGATGGCGAATTGGGATTTTGAAGAAACTTGGGAATTAGGTATAACTCCGCTGCTTGATCAAAAGGTTAAAGAGCTAAAAAAGGACGCTACTAAGGCAAATAATTAAAGAGTTAAACCCCTTTCTTTAACTAAAGAATTTTATAATATGAGAAAAAAACAATGACTTAAAAACTCAACACGAAGAAACTGTCAGATACAGCGCAAAAGACGTCATGGTTGATAAAATATACAAACCTAATTTTATAAAAAACGCATCGGATAAGGTAAGTTCGGCTTCAATCGAAAAGTTTAATATACTTGTAAACGGATTAAGTAAAGCGTTGAAATAGACAGATAAAGTATTACCAGTATTTGTGATGTGCAAATTTCCATGTAAAATTAAGCATTACAAGCGAAAGGAAATCATTAGTAACTCCTTGTAAGTTGAGATGTTGTCCTGCTCCTACTCCCCCTTCAATATCATCTCGGCTATAGCCAAGATAGCGAAGAGTTAAACCAGCAGATATGTTTTGGGAAATATTGTATTCAGCGCTTAAACTAAAAGGGAATATCAGCGAATTAGATTTAACTTGGCTGAAATGCTGTTGTGCTTCGCTATAAGATAGTTTCGAATCAAAAAAATTAATTCCAATTCCACTACCAAGCCAAATTCCAAATAAGCGAGAAAGAGGTATTACATTGATCTCGAAATTATTGATGAGATGAAATTGATGTGAGGTAAAATCATAGCTGTAATTAAAGCCTGCAACTTTGTTATAATTACAAGAAACACCTGTTCTTAATATTGACATGCCGGTATAATCGATTGATGCACCCAGAGTGTTTCCCATTATGTTCGACTTCCAACCATCTATTTGAGGCTGAATATCTCCGTCAAAAAAATTCAAGCCAGGACTCAGCTTCAAACTCAGATAAGAAACTAAGTTATCACTTTTTCTTTGAGAATAAAATGGAAGTATTGATCCAAAACAAAGGATAATCAGAATGATTTTTTTCATAAGTAAAGATATTAAGGCGTATTTAATTGCCTATAAAAACAGTAATACATTTTAAGAATCTGACAATACTATAAAATACTTTTTTGCGACAAGCAGCAATATTTTCAGATACTGCTATTTAGCAATATTTCTTTTATGCCTAGCCAATTCTTCTTTTATAAGAGTTAATTTCTGAACACAATACGATTGTTTTTTTTGAAATTCGATATCGTCGTCAATCCGTTGATGACGCCGCACAAATTCCTCCATCGAATCGGAATTTGAATAGCCTTCGAATATCTTTTCTTTTATCGCTTTTGCCGAAAGCAGAGCATCTGCCGCGTCTTTGTATCGGGGCAACAAAGCAAGAGTATTAATGGCTTTTACTAAATGAATATAATCCAAAGCCGTAGGAAAATCATGCGATTCTACAAGGTAAATCCAATCGGATATTGCATCAAGACCATCTTTTGTCAAGCCTTCGGGACGATGATAATTCTGATCGTATAAAACCTCGCGTATAGCAGAAACTGTCCGGTTGAAATCAAATTTTTCTTTCGCATAAAACTCCGATGCCATATCAGAACTACAACCGGTAGCTTGACAAATATCATCAATACGCTGCGCTTTAAAAGCTTCGACACAAGCATCAACATTTCCACCGTGCATTTGCAACAAAGATACAGCTTCGGCAATAGGCACGGGCAATTGTTTTCTGAGCTCAATCAACTGTTTTTTATACTCCATTATTTTCGAAGGCTTTCAAGCAAAGTCAATATCTATTGTAAACCGAGCGTACGAAAGGCAGAACTTGGTTGTAAATCGGTTTCGTAAATTCAAGGAAAAGAGTTTGAGGATCGGGTTGCATCTGAGGCTGAAGCCCACAAAGCCGTTTTTGTTCGGCATTCATTGCTCTATCGTCGCCTTTGTAAGTAGCCCAAGATGTTCTCCAAACATATTGTCCCGAGAAATTGCGCTGCTGCAACACTTGCTTGCTGTTGGAATCTACAATTCGCACACTAAGTATACCGCCCGAAATCACTTCTCTGGTAAATACTGTTATCTGCGCTTTTACCGTATTGTAGGCATTGTGCGTTTTTCCATCGATAGTTACAGTACCAACTATAACACTATCGCGCTTTACCTCGGTTGTTTTTTGCGTGTCTTTTATATTGCCCACTGTAAAATCATTAAAATCGAGAACTAAATAATGATTTACCGAACGCAGTTGTTCGTGGTTTCTTTCTTCGGGTGTGTAAAAATGCAACAGTTTATTTGCCGCGTCTTTATTCATTTGTATAACTAAATTATCGTAAAAATAATCGGCAGACAACTGATATTTGGCAGGTAAAATAGGTCGCTCTACCACGACTTTCATTGTTCCGTAATAACGCGCCTCTTCTATTTTATCCCAGACGTCACGATAACCGTTTACATATTCGTTTGCTTTTGTAAAGTACTGATAAGCAATGCGCGCTTGCTCCAATGTACCTTGATTCAAAGCTTTCAACCCTTTTCCATACAATTCTTCTGCCGCAAGCTGTTTTGCCTGGCTTAATTCCGCAATATATTCTTTCGGAGCGGGAATCAGCTCGTAAGCCTTAGGACAAGCGTAAATTTCCTGAGCCAATCTATTCAAACGTTCGTATTGAAGCACTATAGCATCGTATTTGCTGTCGTTATTTGCCAACATAGCATTGTTTATCAGCCGCAGAGAAGTTTGCTGAGCTAAAGGATAAGCCTGCAATAAAATTTGTTGAGTCTTTACATGATCAGGTTTCGAACGCAGTTTTTTTACCGATTCGATGGTCGCTTCGTAATAATTCCCTTTTCGATAAAGCTTCGAAGGTGAAGTACAAGCCGAAAAAGCAAGAATAAGCACAAGGCTTAATAGCAAAAGAGAATATTTCTGTTTCATACATTTAGATATTAGAAGTCTGAAATTGGAAATTAGAAATACAAAATCAGTTTATTCTTGTCGGCAAAAGCAATCCGTCAAATGGTCGTTTACGTAACCTACGGCTTGCAAATGCGCGTAACAAATTGTTGTGCCAAAGAATTTAAATCCTCGTTTCTTCATATCCTTACTCAAACGATCGGATAATTCTGTCGATGCCGGAACTTCTGAAAGATGCGTCCAATGATTGACAATAGGCTTTCCGTCGGGAAGAAAGGATTTCATATAAGCACAAAAACTACCGAATTCCTTTTGCACTTTAAGAAAATGTTGCGCGTTCGTAACAGTAGCTTCTATTTTCAATCGATTGCGGATAATTCCGCTATCCTGCATCAATCGTTCCACATCTTCGGCAGTAAAACGAGCGACTTTCTCAGCATCGAAATCAGCAAAAGCAGCGCGATAATTCTCTCTTCGTTTCAGAATAGTAAACCAGCTTAATCCTGCCTGAGCACTTTCCAACACAAGAAATTCAAACATTTTATCATCATCCGTTACTTCACGTCCCCATTCTTCGTCGTGATAACGAACATAGAGCGGATCGCTTCCACACCAAGCACAACGTTGTTTCATATAATTTTACATCCTTTCCGGCACTTCAATTCCGAGCAAGCTCATGCCCGTTTTGATAGCCGAGGCAATGCTCTCAGATAGAACAAGCCGGAAATGTTTTAAGTTCACATCTTCTTCGCGCAAAATCGAAAAATCGTGGTAAAATTGATTGTACTCTTTTACCAATTCATAAATATAATTGGCTATAAGCGACGGACTGAATTCTTCTCCCGCTTGCTTTACCACCACAGGAAAATCAGACAATAGCTGAATCAAATAGCTTTCCTTATCCGAAATAATTAAAGAAGAATCTACCAGTTTTGCATAATCAATATTTTGTTCTTGAGCCTTTCTCAATACGGACTTAATGCGAGCATGCGTATATTGAATAAATGGTCCTGTATTTCCATTGAAATCTATTGATTCTTTCGGATTAAAAGTCATGTTTTTGCGTGGATCAACTTTCAAAATAAAATATTTCAAAGCTCCCAAACCAACCATACGAGCAATTTCATTTACTTCATCTTCCGTACAATCGCCAAGTTTCCCTGATTCGAGAGCTGTTTCACGAGCCGTATCAATCATTTCTTCTACCAAATCGTCGGCATCTACAACAGTTCCTTCGCGACTTTTCATCTTACCTTCGGGTAGTTCCACCATTCCGTAGGAGAAATGCACTAGCGATTTTCCCCATTCAAAACCCAATTTATCAAGTAAAATGGAAAGCACTTGAAAATGATAATTCTGCTCGTTTCCAACGACATAAACCATTTTATTGATCAGATAATCGTTGTAACGCATTTT
>DAIOHI010000089.1:0-8441 GCA_036744815.1 Paludibacteraceae bacterium | reverse complement strand
ATAAAACGAATCATTGAAATTTCAAGAATGCCCCAATTCTTGGGAAAAATTATTTTCCTCGAAAATTACGATATGCGCTTGGCAAAACGTTTGATTTCGGGAGTTGATATTTGGCTGAACACACCGACACGCCCCTTGGAAGCATCGGGAACATCAGGCGAAAAAGCGCAAATGAATGGTGTTCTTAACTTCTCGGTACTCGACGGATGGTGGCTCGAAGGCTACGTAAAAGGCGCCGGATGGGCATTAACCGAAAAACGTACTTACGAAAATGATGTTTTCCAAGATCAATTGGACGCGGCAACAATTTACAGTATGCTCGAAAACGAAATTATTCCTCTATATTTTGCAAAAAACACAAAGGGATATTCTCCGGAGTGGGTTGAACACATCAAAAATTCGATCGCGAAAATTACTCCGCGTTTTACAATGAAACGAATGATTGACGATTATATCGAACGTTTCTACCTAAAACTGCGTAAACGCTCCCAATTGTTGAAAGAAAACGATTACCAAAAAGCGAAAGAAATTACTGCTTGGAAAGAAAAAATATCTGCCGGATGGAATAAAATTGATGTTCAGGAAATAAACATTCCGGAACAATTGACTCACAATCCCAAAGTAGGTGAAGAATATGGCATAAACGTTACTGTTGATGTTAAGGATCTTAATGACAATGGCATCGGCATTGAGCTTGTGGTTACGCAATTGGATAAAAACAATAAAGATTCCTTGTACGATGTTGAAGAATTGAAGTTGGTTAAAACAGAAGGTTCAAAACTATTCTTCAGTCTTAATTATCAGTTAGACAGAGCCGGAGCCTTTAAGTATGCTTTCCGCATGTTCCCGAAGAGCGAAGACCTGCCTCACCGACAAGATTTCTGTTTTGTGAGATGGTTGTAATTCTATAGCGACGTTTATTATTAAATAAAATATAGGCTTGATGAAGTATTTCATCAAGCCTATATTTTTCACAAAGAAATCTAATACTAAAACAGATAAGGATTTTTCTGAAAATTATTTCTGTTTTATTTCAAGGAAAAAGAAGCTTCCAAGCCAGAAGCACTATCTCCCCCAACCCAAATTTTAAATTCTCCGGCTTCAGTTATAAATTTTTTGTTCAGCCCATAAAAAGCCAAATCATTGCTTGATAAGGAAAAAGAAACTTCCTGCGATTCTCCGGCTTTCAGATTTATTCGTTGAAAACCTTTCAACTCTTTTACGGGGCGAGCGATTGATCCAACCAAGTCGCGCACATATAATTGAACAACTTCCGCTGCGTCATATTTGCCCGTGTTTTTAAGCGTCACAGTAACATCAATATTTTCATTCTGAGCAATCGAAGTTGTACTCAATCGAAGATCGGAATACTCAAAACTAGTGTAACTCAATCCATAGCCAAATGGGAACAAAGGATCGAAACCGGCATCCAAATAATAAGATGTGTTTCCGAGCGAGGTTTGCCCTGCTTCCAAAGGAATGTCATCAATCAAGGTTTCCGTTTTCTGTGCCGGACGCCCCGTATTATTATGTCCGTAATACAAAGGAATTTGTCCTACATGCTTAGGGAAAGTCATTGGCAATTTACCACTTGGAACAGCTTTCCCGAATAGTAAATCTGCTAAAGCCGGTCCTCCCATCGTGCCGGGATGGAAATAATACAGCATCGCATCCGAAGCATTTAATTCATCTTCAATAGTTAAAGGGCGACCAGCCATCACAACGACAACGAGAGGTTTGCCTGTTTTTTTTAGTTCTGCAATTAATTCCTTTTGTGCTCCTTTCAAACTGATATCAGCCAGTGAATGCGCTTCTCCCGACAGAATAGATTCTTCGCCAACAATCGCCAATACCGCATCTGAAGAACGAGCAAGCTGCATCGCGTTTGCAAAATTCGATTTGTTTTTATCGCGGCTGTATGCTAATGCCGGCTCGAAAACAATTTTAACTTTATCACCGTACATTTCTTTCAAAGCTGCAAGCGGCGTAACACTATGTTCTTTTTCACCATCAAATATCCAAGTACCCAGCTGATCGTGAGGAGCATCTGCCAATGGACCAACAACCGCCAATGTTTTTATATTTTCGCCAAGAGGAAGCAATCCGTTATTTTTAAGTAAAATCGCCGATTGTTCTGCTGCTATTTTTGCTTTTTTCAAATGTTCTTCGGCATATAAAATGGATGGTTCTTCGGTGTCAACATAAGGATTTTCGAATAATCCAAGTCTGATTTTTATCCTTAGGATATTGCGAACGGCATCATCAATTGTTTTTTCCGACACTTTTCCTTCTTTTAGCAATTCGGGCAAATAAGTTATGTAAGACATACTGACCATTTCCATATCCACGCCGGCATTTATCGATTTCATTGCCGCTTCTTTTGCATCAGCAACCGATCCGTGAGCAATCATTTCGGTAATGGAAGCCCAATCGGACACGACGAAACCATCGAAACCCCAATCCTTACGCAGCACATCGCGAAGCAAATATTCATTGGCTGATGCAGGAATTCCGTCGTTATCGTTGAACGATGTCATCAGAGTTGCAGCTCCCGCTTCTACTGCCTTTTTGAAAGGAACAAGATAGACGTTGTGCATCAAATGATCTGGAATGTTAGTGGAGTTATAATCGCGCCCTCCTTCTGCAGCACCATAAGCGACAAAATGCTTGATACAAGCTGCAATTGAAGTTTTATCTGCCAAACTATTTCCTTGATAACCTTTCACAAAAGCTTCTCCCATTATTGCTGCCAAATACGGATCTTCACCGCAACCTTCTGCCAAACGTCCCCAGCGTGGGTCACGCGAAATATCCAACATCGGAGAAAATGTCCAGTTAACACCTACCGAACGAGCTTCAGCAGCCGCAACAGCAGCTCCTTCTCGTACAATTTCAGGATTGAAAGTTGCAGCTTGCCCTATCGGAATTGGGAAAATAGTTTTAAATCCATGTATCACATCGCGCCCAATAATAAGTGGAATACCCATGCGACTTCCTTCTAAAGCTGCACGTTGCAGTTCGTTTACTTTTATAGGATCAACAACATTTAAAAGTGAACCTATTTTTCCTTCTTTAATCGCTTCGATGATTTGTGGTTGAAGATCCTCTTGCTCAATAAAGCTAAGTTGATTCAACTGACCTATTTTTTCTTCCAAAGTCATTTTGGAAAGTAAGGTTTCTACCTGTTTTTCTTCATCATTTTTTGGCAATTCTGCGCAGGAGATAAAGAAGGCAGACAAAATTATCAAAAACACATTCTTTGTTTTCATCACTTTTTATGATTTAATTGTTTCGAATAAAAGACTATCGGCTTATTTTTCTGTTTTCTGAAACACCCGTACGTAATCAATTTGGTAAGTTGCCGGCAACAGCGATTCGTCAACACCTTGAGCTCCGCCCCAATTTCCACCCCAAGCCAAATTCAACTTCAAGTAAAAAGGATTGAAGAAGGGCCATGTGTCGTAATCTCCGGCTTTATCATTTGTAAACGTAAAATAATTCACACCATCGACAAAGCCTTTTATGTAATCTTCTGTCCATTCCACCGCATAAACATGAAAATCACTTTGTGCTGTCGAAATGTATTTTTCCGATGTTTTTTGCGTACCAATAGAATGATAATAAGCTTTGCAATGAACAGACGAACTTATCCAATTAGCTCGGTATCCGACATGTTCCATAATATCAATTTCACCATCGTCGGGCCAAGAATTGAAATTTTTCGGCATCATCCAAAATGCGGGCCAAGTTCCTTTTCCAACCGGCAGTTTCAATCGAGCTTCAAAATATCCGTATGTCCAGCTTTTAGTCGTGTTCATACGAATGGAATAAACCGTTCCATCTATTTTTTTTGCTATAATGCTGAGAATTCCATCTTTAACAACCGCCAATTGTTCTTTATCTTTCATCACATTGACGTAATGCTGTAGTTCGTTATTTCCCCAGCCTCCGCCTCCGGTTTCGTAAGACCACTCCGCTCCAGGACGATCACCCGAATCGAATTCATCATTCCAAACTAACGAATAACCTTCGGGAACATAATTTTCTTCTTCACGAGCGTTTTGCCTTATCTTGTATTCAAGCGTTTTTGTGCCAATAGAGAAGAGTAATATTCCTGTTCTTGCTGTTTTAGACGGATTTGAGGAAGCTTCAATTCTGACACTGGTTTCTCCGTTATATCCTTTTTGAGGATTATAAGTAATCCACGAATCGTCTGAAGTAATCGTCCAATCATCATTAGCCGACACTTTGATATTGGCTGTAGAAAGTGTTCCTTCAAAGGATAAATCTTTCGGCGTTATGGTTATTTCAAATTCTTTATCAGGTGTTTCTCCTCCATTAATTCCGTTCTCTCCTTTACATGACAGTAAAAATGAAGACAATAAAATCAAACCGATAGCTTTTTTCACATTCATATAATTTGTTAATCGGAAGAAAGAGAAAAACTGTCGGAAAACAGTAATTCCCTTTCTTTGTTTTTTACTAAGAATTTTTATTCATTAAAACTGAAATCATCGAAGAAGAAAATTCCCGCACCGGCATGTCCTTCCATACCAAATTGAATAACAATTTTATCGTAATCGCTTCTGTCGGCAACTGATGAAAAATCATATTCCAATTCGAGCCATTTATCTTTTTCCAAATTATCTTTTATAATTTCAGTTTGCGTTTCCCATGGACTGGCATGATCGCTGTTCTGTAATTTTATAGCAAGCTGTGATAGCAATTTCTTGTTCGAAACCCAATCGCCGGCAACTGCATTTTCAGTAACATAGTCATTGTAAGACGGGATATAAACTTTTATTCGAATCTTATTTTGACTCGTTAAGTCGAATTTATAATCCGGAGCCGTGTAAGACATATTGGAATAGAATGCCGTAGATTTTTGATACAAACATACGGTAGCCGACTCATTCAGCGGAACGGGTGCCGGATTGTTGTATGATGTAGAATAAAGACTTCCCATATCTTCGGCAGCAAAAACAACTTTTGGCGTTGCATTTTCAAAATCTTCGGATAAAGGAATAGCTTTCGGATCTTTTACAATTGGAGGTTCGGAAATATTCAAATCTTCGCGACAATACACAAACACCCAATCTTGTCCTTCTACCGTATTATTAACACGAAGTGCCATGGCTTCTTCTGTTTGATAAATAATTTCGTAGACTTGACTGCCGCAATAATATCCCATAAATGAATTTCCGGAAAGAGTTATTGTAGGGTGGTCTCCTGACTCATTTATCGCAAAAGTATAATTTCCACCTGAATAATTAAAGAGAACATCATCGCCACTTTCGCTTGTAACTGTAAAACCGCCGACACTTGCTGAACTGGCTTTTCGTCCGTATCCTTCACCTTGATTTTCGATTTTTAATTGCGTACCATTTTGAATGAAGGTGAATTTAAAATCATACATTTTCCAAGTGTTTTTTTCGTTCGGACCAGCGCCCCACCAGTTTTGTCCGCGTGAATCTTGAGGTCCTAAGCCTATATGCCCTTTTATTTCATATCCGGTTGCTGCGGCTGCTTCTGCAGCAAAATTGTTGTATTGGTCGAATACCCAAACTTTTCCATTCGTGTTATCAGCGCCTCCCGTAAGATTTATATATACCGGAGTATTGATTAGCCCAAAATCATCATTTTCGACAGTAAGTACCATGCTTTTGGTTGTAGCTGATCCGTCTGCCGTATAAATGGTCAAGGCTACGTTATAGTCGCCTGCAAAAGGATATTGTCCGATTACCGATTTGCTTTTACTTGTAGTTCCATTTCCCAAATCCCATAAAATTGAATGTGGAACTTTGATGTCAGACGTGATACTGAAAGTAATGACATTCGCGCTTTGTTCGGAAGGTTTCGCGCTAAAAGTTATCTGCTCCGGAGTTATGCTGTCGGGCGTACCTAGCGAGTATTGTTCTTCGCAAGCCGTCATTACAAATATGGAAAGTATTGCAACAACTCCTGTTTTTATTATATTTTTCATACGATATATTTTTTATATTTAATGATTTTAGTTCCATTGTCCATTTTGGACTAACTCGAATTCGCTACCTTTTGTTTTGTCTATTTCCGTTTGAGGAATAGGAAGATGTTTTTTCCAATCGACAAAAGTGCGGGTCGCATTAAATGCTTCGTTTGTTTCGGTTAAAGTGCTTTCTGCATCACCCCAACGAACCAAATCCCAAAAACGCATGCCTTCGCCCAAAAATTCGCGGCGACGTTCCAACTTAATATTTATAGCATTTACTGGAATGGAATTATCCGATCCAAAAGCACGTTTGCGAATTTTATCCATACAATCCTGAGCTGTCACACCACTTACTTCGGCTTGTCCTTGCATTCCCACAAGTTCCGCATAATTCAACAAAGTTTCCGCATAACGGAAAAGACGCAGGTTGTTTGCGAAATTCAGGTCCTGATCTCCCGGAGGAGGATTGTAACCTTCGCGTGCCGCATATTTACGCATAAATAATCCGGTATTTTGAAAACGTGCCGTATATTGGTCGTTGTTCCAAAGATTGATAGAACCTTCTCGACGTGTGT
Organism: Paludibacteraceae bacterium; assembly: GCA_036744815.1. Classification (GTDB taxonomy): domain Bacteria; phylum Bacteroidota; class Bacteroidia; order Bacteroidales; family Paludibacteraceae; genus H1. The sequence goes on along the minus strand of DAIOHI010000089.1, from coordinate 1,898 downwards.
CGCCCGGTTCGTAAATATCATAAGCCGATTGACGTACCGGAGCAAATCCCCAACCTCCTTTAAAAACTTTAGAAGGATCTGTTAACCCATTAGGAGAGATAAATGCGGGGAAATTCGTTCCGTAGCCTTGCCATCCGCTTGCCCATGTTTTACCTTCGGGCAGTTGATTGCTCTCGAAAATAGATTCGATACAAAATTCGTTTTCATCGTTCCACATAGCATCGAAGTCGGTAAACAATTCGTATTCGTTACTCGTAATAATATCTGCCATATCTTTCGTTATTTCGGCATAACGAGAAGCATCTTTTTGATACATTACAACACGAGCTTTCAACATCAAAGCAGCGGCTCGATTCACTCTTCCTATATCTGACAGGATATAATCTCCGGCAGAATTTTTCTTAAGTTTCATCGGCAAATAACCGTCGGTACAAGCAAAATCAATATCTTCCATGATTTCCTTATACACTTCGTCAGCGCTAAGCTGTTTGGTCATGTATGGAGAGTTTTCCAAAGGCTTTTCGAAATAAGGGATATTTCCCCAGAACTTCCAAAGCAAATGAGTATAATATGCACGTAAGAAATGTCCTTCTGCCTTATATTGATTCAAATCATCGGCATTTATATCCAACACGTTATCGCAAGCGATTAAAACGTTGTTGGCGCGCGCCAATCCGGTGAAATAAATGCTCCAAAGACCACTTATAGTTTCGGCACCGGTAGAAGTAAATAAGGATAAAAGATATAATTGACGTTGGTCGCCGGCATCTCCTCCTCCTTTGTAAATATCATCCGAACGAAGATCGGACATTAATAACACCGCGTTGTAATTATTGTTGGCATAGCTATCGAACAATAAAATTTGATAAGCCGCCGCTAAGTTAGATAATATAGCACCTTCAGTAGCAACTCCTCCTGCTTGTTGTTTTTCAGTAGAAGATGCTGTCAAAAAATCGTCACTACACGAAGTAACAAAGCTAACTCCGACTAAAGTGAACAATAGGATTAAAAATTTATATTTTTTCATTTTGATCAAATTTAATTGGTTAGAAAGAGATATTAGCTCCTAAAGAAATGGTTCTTGCTTGTGGATAAATTCCACGGTCAACCCCTATTCTTGTATATTCTCCTGTTGCAATTTCCGGATCGAATCCATCGTATTTGGTGAGTGTCAACAGATTTTCGGCTGAAACATATAATCTTAATTTTTGAATCGACACTTTTTTCGTCCAAACCAAAGGTAAGGTGTAGCCTAGCTGAGTTGTTTTCAAACGAAGATAAGATCCGTCTTTGATAAACAAATCGGAAGAGCGCCAGTTAGCATTAGGATTGCCAGCCGTCATACGAGGTATGCGGTCTGAAGTTCCTTCGCCATGCCAGCGTTCAAGCATCCACGACGGACGATTCATCGCCGGTATATCGCCCCGCATAGCAAAGTCAAAAATGTCATTTCCCAAAGTTCCTTGGAAAAATAGATTCAAATCAAAGCCTTTATATTCGGCAGTAAAAGTTGTTCCAAATGTCCAGTCGGGAGCTCCTTTACCGATTTTCGTCCGGTCGTTATCGTCAATTGTTCCACTTTTATCGAAATCTACAAAGCGAACATCTCCGGGAGCTGCATTCGGTTGATATTTTTGACCGTCTTCGTTTACATAACTATCTATTTCCGCTTGGGTTTGGAAAATTCCATCTGTTTTGTATCCATAAAAATAGGGCCATTCTTCACCGTTTTCTCCTTTAATGAAATCTCCGATTCCGGAAGCTCCGGGACTTTCATACACTTGTTCTCCTGATTCGTTTCCTAAATTTATCAGTTTGTTTTTCATATAAGAGGCGTTAGCAGATACACTGTAGTGAAATTTACCAACAGTCTGTTTCCATCCTATTTCAAATTCAAC
>DAIOHI010000088.1:1206-8469 GCA_036744815.1 Paludibacteraceae bacterium | reverse complement strand
CAAGATATAAATATAAGTTTATAAATAACGAATCAACGAGTAATAAAATCAATATGAACAAAAAAAACGTTATCATTACAGTCATTGCTGTTTTAATACTGGGACTCGCCGCTTATTATATTTTTAAACCGGCACAGGAAGCAAGCATTCATTTTAAAACAAGCGAGCTTACAAGAAAAGACATTTCCTCTACCGTTACGGCTACCGGAACCATCGAACCTATCATGGTAGTAGAAGTGGGTACGCAGGTTTCGGGTATTATTTCAAATATATATGCCGATTACAATTCTGTTGTAAAAAAAGGAGAAATACTTGCGGAAATTGACAAAGTAAATCTGCAAGCTGAACTCAAGTCGCAGGAGCTGACAGTAGAATCGAGCAGAGTGGAATACGAATATCAAAAAACGATATACGAACGCAATAAGGAGCTTTACAAAAACAACTTAATCAGTAAAAGCGATTTTGAAACTGCTCAATATGCTTACGATGTAGCGCGTACTACTTACGAACGCAACAAAGCAAGCCTGATAAAGTCGCAAACTAATTTAAGTTATGCCACTATTTATTCACCTATCGATGGTATCGTACTTTCGCGTGCCGTGGAAGAAGGACAAACCGTGGCGGCAAGTTTCAACACTCCTACCCTATTTACTATTGCCAACGACCTGACAAAGATGCGCGTTGTTGCTAATGTGGATGAAGCTGATATAGGCGGTGTAAACGAAGGACAACGCGCTACATTTAGTGTCGATGCTTATCCCGACGACTTGTTCGAAGGAACGATAACACAAGTACGCCTCGAAGCTACGACTACATCCAATGTTGTGACTTACGAAGTTATAATCGATGCTCCAAATCCCAGTTTGAAATTAAAACCCGGATTGACAGCTAATATCTCTATCTTTATATTGGAGAAAAATAAGGTCACTGTGCTTCCCAATAGTGTGTTTGCTTACAAACCTGATGCCGAAACTTTAACCGCACTTGAATACAACATTGTTCCAAGTAAGGAAGAAAAAGACATTGAGAATGAAAAAACGCTTTGGCTACTGAAAGATAAAGAAATAAAAGCCGTGAAAGTAACAATAGGCGAAACAGACGGAATTAATACAGAAATCTTAAGTGGAATAGGCGAAAGCGATAAAGTTATATCAAGCACCGAAATAGCAAAGGCTGGAACTCAGCAAGAAGCTTCCGGAGAAAAAAGTCCATTTATGCCGCAACGACCGGGCGGAAACAGGAAATAAGAAATTATTTTTATGGAAACAAAAGCAATCATAAAATTAGAAAATATACGACGCACTTTCCATGTCGGAGAAGAAACGGTGCAGGCTTTGCGCGGAGTTTCTTTCTCCATTCAGGAAGGCGAGTTTGTTACCATCATGGGTGCAAGCGGTTCGGGAAAATCTACGCTATTGAACATTCTGGGTTGTTTAGATACCCCAAGCGAAGGCGAATACTATCTTGACGGAGTAGCTGTAAGTTCGATGAATAAGAATGAGCGTTCAACCATTCGCAATCGTAAAATCGGCTTCATTTTCCAATCCTACAATTTGCTGCCAAAAACAACAGCTATCGAAAACGTAGAGTTACCCTTAATTTATAACCCGAATTATACATCAAAGGAACGTTACGAAAAATCCTTGAAAGCATTGGCGGCTGTAGGTCTGAGCGATAGAATCAATCATAAATCGAATCAAATGTCGGGCGGACAGCAGCAGCGTGTTGCCATTGCGCGCGCTTTGGCTAACGATCCGGTACTATTGCTTGCCGACGAAGCCACAGGGAATCTCGACACGCGCACAGCTTACGAAATCATCATTCTTTTTCAGGAATTACACAAAGCCGGAAGGACGATTATTTTTGTAACCCACAATCCTGAAATCGCTGTTTATTCGAGTCGCAACATTGTATTGCGCGACGGGAAAGTTATTAAAGATGAAATGAACAAAGAAATTAAATCGGCGAAAGAAGTATTTGATAAATTACCCAAGCAAGAAGAGTAATTTAATGGTTAATTATCAATTATCAATGGTTAATGATTAAGATATCATTAATCACTAACAACTAATCATTATTTAAAATGAACATAGGAAATTTAATAAAGATATCCTTCCGCGCTCTCAACAACAATAAGATGCGGGCTTTTCTTACCATGTTGGGAATTATCATCGGTGTGGCTTCGGTCATTACGATGCTTGCCATAGGTCAGGGTTCAAAAGTCAGCATCCAGTCGCAGATTTCGGAAATGGGTTCGAACATGATTATGATACATCCCGGAGCCGACACTCGGGGCGGTGTGCGCCAAAGCGCGGATGCCATGCAGACGTTGAAGCTCGAAGACTTTTATGACATTCGGGATAATACCGAACATATTGCTTATCTGTCGCCTTCGGTCAGTAGCAGCGGACAGTTTATTTACGGAGCAAATAACTATCCCGGCTCTATTTCAGGCGTGAATCCCGACTATCTCGAAATACGCAAATTGACTATCGACGAAGGAACGGTGTTTACAGATCATCATATCAATACAGCGGCAAAAGTATGCGTGGTGGGACAAACCATTATAGAAAATCTTTTTCCAAACGGAGAAAGTCCGGTGGGTAAAGTGATACGTTTTAATAAAATCCCTTTTACCATTATAGGCACGCTGAAAGAAAAAGGCTACAACAGTATGGGTATGGATCAGGATGCCATTGTATTGGCACCTTACAGCACCATTCAAAAGCGTGTATTGGCTATCACTTATCTGCAAGGCGTATATGGCTCAGCTACGGCGGAAGATAAAACCGACTTGGCTATTGCCGAAATAAATGAAATATTGCGTAAAAACCACAAATTAAAAGATAGCGATGAAGATGATTTTACCATTCGCTCGCAGCAGGAACTAAGTAGTATGATGACATCCACAACCGATATGATGACTATACTTTTGGCTTGTATTGCCGGAATTTCGTTATTGGTTGGAGGAATCGGTATTATGAACATCATGTATGTATCGGTAAAAGAACGAACGCGTGAAATCGGGCTGCGTATGTCGATCGGCGCTAAAGGGCGGGATATCTTGTCGCAGTTTTTGATAGAAGCTGTTATTATCAGTGTTACAGGCGGTTTAATCGGTGCATTATTAGGCATTGGCGCATCTTATTTAGTAAAGGTTCTATTCTCATGGCCCGTCGCCATTCAGCTTTATTCGGTCATTTTATCGTTTATTGTTTGTACCTTTACAGGGGTGTTTTTCGGTTGGTATCCGGCAAAAAATGCTTCGGAGCTCGATCCGATAGAAGCAATCAGATACGAATAGAGAATAGTGTCTAGCTATTAGTTATTAGAGATTAGAATTTAATGCGGAGTAGCTCGCTGCACACAAAAACTTTTGCAGCAGGCTTGCGAGACTTCCGCAAAGCTAAAGTAACTGCCAGGCAGGCTTGCGGAAACTCCGCAAGAGTAAAATGAGTGTCAGGCAGGCTTGCGGAACCTACGCAAAGGCAAAATGAATGTCAGGAAGATTTGCGGAACTCCCGCAAGGGTAAAGTAACTGTCGGAGCTGACTTGCGGTAAGAAATACTTATCAACATGTATAACTTGAATGTATGAATAAAACAAAACAAACGAAAACGAACGCGGCTTTCACGCTGCTTGTTCACATCTTAGTGTGGGCGGTAATTTTCACATTGCCTTTCCTTATGTTTTTGCGTAATTCCAGCATTCCGCTTCATGAACATTTGGCACATCAAAGCGTAAATGTTATTTCTTTGATGTTGATATTTTACCTGAACTTCTTTTGGTTGATAGAAAAGTATATGTTCAACAAAAAAAGTGCACAATATATTGCTTATAACATTATTGTTGTTTTGCTGCTTGGTATTAGCGTATATATTTGGAAGGAAAATCATAGTTTCTCTGTCGTAAAACCGGAAAGACTGCTCCCTCCTCCCCCTAAAATACCAATGTTCATTTTTCGCGATATACTTTCCTTAGTAATCGCCATTGGCATGAGCATCGCCTTTAAAATGACCGATAAATGGTACAAAACCGAAGCCGAACGTCAGGAAGCTGAACAAAAGCGTATAGCTGCCGAACTAACCAATTTACGTCAGCAATTGAATCCTCATTTTCTTTTCAACACGCTGAATAACATCTATGCGCTGGTAGCCATCAGCCCCGAAAAAGCGCAGGAAGCCATTCTCGAATTAAGCCATTTGTTGCGTTATGTGCTTTACGACAACAACGAAGAACGGGTATCACTTAAAAACGAAGTAAATTTCATTGAAAACTATGTAAAACTGATGCGTTTACGTTTAGCGCCCGAAATTGACTTAGAGCTAACTATCAATGTCAAGTCAATGGAAATGAAGCTTCCTCCTCTACTATTCATAACTTTAGTGGAAAATGCTTTCAAACATGGAATAAGCCATACGAAAAAGTCCTTTATAGATATTGAAATAACCGAGAACGATAAAAAACAGCTTGTATGTTCCGTACAAAACAGCTATTTCCCGAAGGACGAAACGGATCGTAGCGGATCAGGTATAGGATTGGAAAATCTACGCCGCCGATTGAATATTTTGTATCCTAATAAGCATATTTTGAATTGCGAGCAAGTAGGAGATTCTTTCATAGCAGAACTAATTTTAATGAAATAAGTCAAATCATAAATCACATGACTCTAACTTGTTATATAATTGACGACGAACCTTTGGCTCTTAGATTGCTGGAGAGCTACGTCTCAAAAACACCTTTTTTGCAATTGACAGGTAAATTTACATCGGCTATTTCGGCTATCGATTCCCTTCGTAAAACGCCGCCCGACATCATTTATCTCGACATTCAGATGGCGGAACTTAACGGGATGGAATTTGCAAAGATGGTAGCCGAAAAAACACGTATCATTTTTACAACCGCTTTTCAGCAATACGCTTTGGAGAGTTACAAAGTTAATGCGCTCGACTATCTATTAAAGCCTTTTAGTTACGCCGATTTTCTGACAGCAAGCAACAAAGCTCTGCAATGGTGTCAGTTAAGTACCGATGGACAATTATCCGAAAAACATTTGGAAAACAGTCCTCAAAGCATTTTTATTAAAACGGATTATCGTCTTGTTCAGATAGAACTCAATAGAATAAGCTTTATCGAAAGTCTGAAAGATTATCTCAAGATATACTTCGAAGATGGCGAGCCTATTGTTACGCGCATCACCATGAAAGCGATGGAAGATATGCTGCCTCAACAAAAATTTATGCGTGTTCACCGCTCTTTTATTGTAAGTATCGACAAAATAAAAGTAGTGGAAAACAACCGTGTCGTATTCGGGAAAACGCGGATTCCTATCTCCGATCTCTATAAAGAAGCTTTTTATAAAACGATTGAAAAAAGAACATTAAAATAAGCCTGTCTCATAAACTATTTGTTCACAAATTCAGCTAAAACTGATAACAGCTTATTGTAAATCAACGCATACAACCTTTCCTATAGATTGTTCTCGTCTTAATCACTGCAATTTATGGATTTTTTTAATACAGCCTCATTATCCTTAACAGCTACAATCTAAGCATTTTTTTGTAGTTTTGCATTCATACCGGAGCTTGATTCAAACGAGCTCTTAATTAACCATTACAAAACTACGATGAAAGCAAGTATATTAACGATTTTCCTTTCTATCTCTATTTTTGTTTTCCCAGGTGTAAAAATAACAGGAGGTCCCTACCTTCAAAAAATGGGCGAACATGAAGTTACCATTATTTGGACTACCAATACCAATGCTGTTTCCTGGCTCGAATTAAAAGCAGATTCGACTAATCTTACCTATTTCGACACGGCGCAAGGCATCAAAAAAATTGGTAAGTTCCATAGCATAACCCTCAAAGGACTTTCTCCGGGAACAGAATACGGCTACCGCGTTTTCTCTAAAAATGTATTGCTTCATTCAGCCTATCGCTCAAGCTTTGGTAATACGGTTTCTTCTGTTAAGAAAGGTCAGGATTTTCACTATTTCAAAACTTTAGATAAATCAAAAGAAAGCCTGTCAATAAAGGTGATAAACGACATACATGGCAAGGACAAAGGACTTAGCGCTATGCTTAGCGGAGTCGATAGATTGAATACAGATTTTGTCTTTTTCAATGGAGATATGACCAACGTGCTGAATAACGAAAGACAAATATTCAAAGGTTTTATGAATGCTTCTGTTGATATTTTCGCCAAGGAAGTACCTGTGTTTTACGCTCGGGGTAATCACGAAACTCGCGGACGTGCTAATACGGAATTATACAAATACTTCCCCTCGTCCACCGGCAATTTCTACTACGCTTTTCGAGACGGACCCGTATATTTTATGGTTATTGATGTAGGCGAAGATAAAGCCGATTCGCACAAACATTATTCGGGTTTGGCAGCTTATGCGCAATACCGATCGGAACAACAGGATTGGGTTGAAAAAATTGTTGCCAGTCCTGAATTTCAGGCAGCTCCCTTTCGCGTTGTAATTATGCACATCCCTCCCTCCGGATCAAGATGGCGTTTGGAGGAAGGTGTTGAAGATAAGCTGATACCGGCTCTTAACAACGCTAACATTGACGTTGTCTTGTCCGGACACAACCATGTTTATAGCTTTACTAACACAGGAGAAAATCCGACTTATAACTTTCCTATCTTGGTCAATGCCGCCGAAACATGGCTCGATATAAATATCGATACAACAATCAATATTAAGCGAAGGGATATGAACGGAAATATATTGAATACGCATATATTTAACCAAAAAAAATAACAAGCGGGTATTACAAATTCTAATTTGCAAAGTGTTATTAAGAATTTTTTAGACGCTAAGAGCGCCAATTTTTTTATATTCTTTGTGTACTTTGCGAGAGTTATTTTTTTAACACGTTAGCTTAAAAACAATAAAAACTGAACAACGATGACATGGTGGATTTACGCGATACTTTCGGCGGTTTTTGCTTCGCTTACCGCCATATTTGCCAAATTAGGCGTCGAAAATGTAAACTCAAATCTTGCAACAGGAATAAGAACAATTGTTGTATTGATTATGATCTGGGCTATTATTCTCTCAAAAAATGAAGCAAAAGGAATTACTTCTTTATCAAAGCAGAATATCACTTTTCTTATAATTTCGGGAATTGCCACAGGCTTGTCTTGGCTATTCTATTTCAAAGCCTTACAATTAGGAAACGTTTCGCAAGTGGCTCCCTTAGATAAATTAAGCCTGGCGCTGACAATCATTCTATCTGTAATATTTTTAGGAGA
>DAIOHI010000088.1:0-1151 GCA_036744815.1 Paludibacteraceae bacterium | reverse complement strand
CTCTAATCTATTCCAGAAAACAGAAACGATAATATCATTAATAAAAACACAAAAAATTTATTTTTTGCTGCCATTTTGATAAAACGAAAAAGCATCCGAAAGAACAATCTTTCCGGATGCTTTTTTAACTTTTAACTATAAACTCTTAACTTCGAATTCTATCCCTTCTTCACCATTTCAGCCACTTCCCTTCCCAATTGCAGGCAGGCTTTATAGTTTTCTTCTCTCAGGCTTTGTTTTTGCTCCACAACCGTATCAGCAACAGCCCAACCCATCTTTTCAACAAAAGCGCTCATACGTTTCACGGCAGCTCCCGCCCAGGAAAAAGAACCGAAATATCCAAACTGACGATTCTTCATCGATCGGATTTCGATTTTACGGAGCAGCGGCTCTACATCAGGATGCAATTCGTTGTTGTAAGTCGGACTTCCCACAATCAAGCCTCTATACTTGAATATATCGCGCAAAATATCCGACGAATCCGACTTCGACACATTGTGCACAATAACGTCTTTTATACCGCTTTCGGCAACCCCTTGTGCCACGGTTTCCGCCATCAGCTCAGTGTTTCCGTACATCGATCCGTAAACAATCACAACACCTTCTTCCGCCTCATATTTGCTCAAACGATCGTAAACGCTTACTACCTCATCTATTTTTTCGTGCCAAACCGGTCCATGCGTACTGCAAATATATTCAATCGGCAGCGCTTTTATCTTCTGCAAAGCTTTCTGAACAGGCGAACCGTATTTCCCGATAATGTTCGCATAATAACGGATCATTTCGTCCCAATACTTATCCACATTCATATCTTTATCAATCACTGCGCCGTCCAAAGTACCAAATCCTCCGAAAGCATCACCCGAAAACAGTACTTTTGCCGTTTTGTCGTAAGTAAGCATCGTTTCGGGCCAATGCACCATAGGTGCCAGATAAAACTGAAGTTCGTGTTTGCCTAATGAAAGTATTCCTTCTTCCTTTATTTCCAGCAGATTATCATCCAAACCATAAAAACCTTCAAGCATGCTTAAAGTTTTGCTATTGCCCACAATGGTCATTTCCGGATGGTATTTCCGCAAAAAGCTGATAGCTCCCGAATGATCGGGTTCAATATGGTTGATAATTAAATAATCGAGCTTGCGACCTTGCAA
>DAIOHI010000087.1:8170-8492 GCA_036744815.1 Paludibacteraceae bacterium | reverse complement strand
AGAGAGTCTCCATTACATATATTCCTATAAATCGTATCGTTAAAAGTAGGATAAATCGTCAAATTTAAAGATGATAAACTATCGCATCCCAAAACAGTTTTAAGGCTATCTGTATAAATGCCTTGAAGTGAGTAATACTTAGAACCGAAAAGCAGAGAGTCTCCATTACATATATTCCTATAAATCGTATCGTTAAAAGTAGAATAAATCGTCAAATTTAAAGAAGATAAACTGTCGCATCCAAAAATAGTTTTAAGGCTATCTGTATAAATGCCTTGAAGTGAGTAATATTTAGAGCCGAAAAGCAAAGAGTCTCAAGTAC
>DAIOHI010000087.1:0-8074 GCA_036744815.1 Paludibacteraceae bacterium | reverse complement strand
GTGAATAATATTTAGAACCGAAAAGCAGAGAGTCGCCATTACATATATTCCTATAAATCGTATCATTAAAAATTGGATGAACTGTTAAATGTAAGGAGGATAAACTGTCGCATCCCAAAACTGTTTTAAAATTATCCGTATAAATGCCTTGACGTGAATAATATTTATTTCCAAACGCTATGGAATCATCTGCACATATATTCCTGTAAATTGTATCATTAAATGTTGGATAGACTTTTAAATTCAACAACAGAATACTATCAAGACCGTGAATATTTTGTAATGTATCCAAGTAAATTCCAGATTCTGTTCGGTATTCATTATTGAAAAGGACACTATCATTATCACAAATTGTTTTGTTAATTGATTTTACTACCAATTGATTGACGACTTGACGAATATAGCCTGTTGATCTGCCATTCCATTGACCAACAATACGTAACACATCTGAATAAGAACCGATAAGCTTCGAGTTTTTTATTGGCACAATAATATCTATCGTATCTCCTTTTACAAATTTATTTGGAGCGGTTATTTCTGTGCTGTCTGTTTTGAAAAAACGCGGAGAAATAAAATCTGAAGAAACATCATTTGCTAAATCGAACAGAACGTCCGTCATTTCTAAATTATCATTATAGAATAAACGTACTTTGTATGCATTTAAAAAAGCTTCTTGTTGAGAATAGCCTTCGTTTAGTGGAGTTGATGGAAATGGAAGAAGAGACATTTCTGTTTCCAAAAGTTGAAGAATGACTTCACCTCCATTTGGCAGAGTTGTTACTTCTGGTAAATATGGACGACCATAGGTTGCTGGTTGAGAGCTGTTTGCGTCAGTAAAAAAAGTGGTGCTGTCATTCAATATACCATTAAATGTGTACAATCCGGCTTCATCTGTTTGCCCAAAGTTTACTTGGTTGATATCTAAATTTCCTAAAGGAACTATCGTGTTAACAACATTGGCTATGGATGGATTTCTCGAAAGATCCACATAAATCTTTGCATTTGGCTCATAATCTATTGTATGAACTATAACTTCCGGTTTTTCCGGATCTCCGATATATGTTATGTTGTTCGCTCCGGCGAGAGCTAAAGAAGATATATAATTTTCATAACTACCATCTGCACCAAACGCGGTTATTGATGCTGGAGGTAGTGCTATAATGGCACTATTGGGCGTATAGCAAGATATGACTCCATTTCCGTTTGGACAGCCACTACCTATTCCCGCGGCATGTCTTCCAGCTCTTGAATCAATAACACCTCCATATATAACAATCATTCCATCATAATATGTGTTGTATCCTCCACCGATGCCGGCTCCATGTCCACCACGAGCAGTGATAGTGCCACTTGAAATTACAATATTTCCACCTGCCGTTGTTACCGTTCCACCACAACTGCTTGGTTCGCTTCCTTTTGATTCATCGCTACTGGAACATAGCGCTCCAATACCGGCACCGCCCGAACTTGTACCAACTATTGCTTCTAACACTCCGCTCGAATTATCGTAAGGATTTACTGCGCTAATATTTATTTGAGCTCCTTGATCAACTTGAAGTGCGGAATAACCATTATTACCGCGATTGTACAATCTATTATTTCCGTCTAACACGATATTGACAATAGTAACCGGGGATAGATTTGACTGGTTATCTTTTCCATGAACTCTTATTGAGGAAGTAGTATTATTAGTTAAATTAATAGTACAGTTTTTCAACACAATTGTTCCTCTGTAGCCCTCAGCAATATCTACGTAGTGCGTTGTTGTATTTCCGGTAATTACGTAGTCATCCGTACTTGTACCTAAAATAGATAAATTACCAAGTGAAATATCGTGATTAATAGTTGCTGGCATCACTACTGCTGCATGAGATAGAAAAGAGAATAGAAGAAAATTTTTTATGCGTTGTGTCATGTTTATGTTTTGGTTATTTTTACAATTTTCATGTTCTGCGATTAGGTAATTGAAATATAAAAGACAGTTTTACGCCAATGAAAAAATTGTTGAATACTGTATTTTGAAAATAAGAAACTATTGAGGTAGGGTAGATAATCGTTACTATCTTTGTTTAAAATAGAATTTTGGTTGGTTGTGTTTCCTGCTAAAATTCGTAAACCATAATCGGCAATAGCAGTCGATTTATAATATATCCGTGGCTTTTTATTTTTTATCAAATTAAATTTATAGCCAACATTACTCCATCGTACGATATTGTGCTTTTGTGAATGGATAGAAATACTAGCAACTAGAGTAATAAAAAATGATAGTAACAATCTATTTTTCATAACTTAGGTTTTGTTAAGGAAATAAGCCTTCAATGCAAACTTAGTGTTATTATTCAACAAAAGCAAAGTTTTCATAGTCTTGAATGCCGAACATTAAGTGACATTTCGAATTTGTGGCATAACTATTGAATAATATATAATGTGTTAGGATGAAATGATGTATAATAAATTGGAAATCAGTTTATTTTTATTAGTGCTTATCTTAATGCAAACAAACTGAAGTTAGTAACATGTGCCAATATGGCATAATAAATAGACAAATTGACCATGAGTAATCGTTTTGATCGTTCTTTTTCTGATGAAGTAGAAATGGGCGAAACAGATATGTTTCCCGTTATTTCTCTTGATGATCGTTCCTCTGAAATAACCACAAAATCGGGAGATGTACTTCCTATTTTGCCTTTACGCAATATGGTAATCTATCCGGGAGTTTTACTTCCGGTTTCGGTAGCTCGCTCCAAATCCTTGAAATTAGTGCGTTCGGTGCACGAAAACGATGGATTGATGGGAGTTTGCACTCAACTTGATAAAAAAATAGAAGATCCTACGGCTGATGAACTTTTCCAAGTTGGTACGATAGCGCATATCGTGCGTATTCTTGAAATGCCTGATGGATCTACAACGGTTATTCTTGAAGGTAAAAAACGTTTTTATCTAAAAGAGGTTGTCAGCGAAAAGCCTTTTATGCAAGCCCGAGTAGAAGTTTTGGAAGATAAAGCTCCTGATCTTAACGACCATTTGTTTTTGGCGTTGATATCGTCGATAAAAGATTTGACATCAAAAATCATAACCAATTCGGGAATTATTCCTCCCGAAATATCCTTCGCTATCAAGAATATTGAAAATCCAACTTTCTTGATCAATTATATCTGTGTCAATTTCGGATTGAATGTGAAAGATAAACAGCGTTTGCTGGAAATTATTGATGTAAAGGAACGCGGCTATCAGCTCTTAGAATTGCTGAGTAAAGAAGCGCAGTTGGTGGAGATAAAAATGGCTATTCAAAATAAAGCAAGAGAAGGTATCGACCAACAACAACGGGAATATTTTCTGCAGCAACAAATGAAAACCATTCAAAGTGAATTGGGCGAAAGTTCGGTAGAGCAGGAAGTTGAAGATTTCCGCGAACGAGCAGCGAAGAAGAAATGGAACGAAATAGTCGCAAGAGAATTTGAACGTGAACTGAAGAAGTTGGAACGAATGAATCAACATGCTCCCGACTATTCCACGCAGCTTAATTATATTGAAACGATGCTCAATCTGCCTTGGAATGAGTACACAAAGGATTCTTTTAATTTAAAAAAGGCAAAACGTACGTTGGATCGCGATCATTTTGGAATGGAAACCGTAAAAGAGCGCATTCTCGAATATCTTGCCGTACTCAAATTAAAAGGCGATATGAAATCGCCAATCGTCTGTTTGTACGGACCTCCGGGAGTTGGAAAAACGTCCTTGGGGAAATCGATAGCCGATGCGTTGAATCGTAAATATGTACGAGTTTCGCTGGGTGGTTTACACGACGAAGCCGAAATACGCGGACACCGCCGCACTTATATTGGTGCCATGCCCGGACGCATTATTCAGAATATACAAAAAGCCGAATCATCGAATCCGGTATTTGTACTTGACGAAATAGATAAGGTTTCGGCTGATTACAAAGGCGATCCATCTTCGGCATTGCTCGAAGTGCTGGATCCGGAGCAAAATACAACATTTCACGACAATTATTTAGATGTTGATTTCGATTTGTCGAAAGTAATGTTTATTGCTACGGCAAATAATCTGGGAAGCATTCCTCGTCCTTTGCTCGACCGAATGGAACTGATTGAAGTAAGCGGTTATACACAAGAGGAAAAAACGGAGATAGCCTTAAAGCATTTAGTTAGCAAAGAGTTGAAAAATCATGGTTTGACAGATGAGCAGTTTGTACTGACGCGACCGATCGTTCATTTGTTGATTCAAAATTATACACGCGAATCGGGCGTTCGCGAATTGAACCGTCAAATTGCAGGATTGATGCGTAAGGTAGCTAAAAACGTAGCCAGCAACATTCCTTATAATGTGGAATTGACAGAGGAAGATTTAAAAACTTATTTAGGCGTTCCTCGATATAATCACGAAAAATACGAAGGAAACGAATACGCCGGAGTTGTAACCGGCTTGGCTTGGACGCAGGTAGGAGGCGAGATTCTGGTTGTAGAATCGAGTTTGAGTCGGTCGAAATCACCAAAATTGACATTGACCGGAAACTTAGGCGATGTAATGAAAGAATCAGCGATGCTGGCTTTGGAATATATCAAGGCTCATGCTGATAAATTAGGCATCGACAGTGCTATGTTTGATGAGTGGAATGTTCACGTACACGTACCCGAAGGCGCGATTCCTAAAGACGGACCTTCGGCGGGCGTCACTATGGCAACGGCTTTAGCCTCGGCATTTACCAAACGAAAAGTGCGTAAAAATATCGCGATGACGGGCGAAATTACTTTGCGCGGACGAGTGCTTCCTGTTGGTGGAATTAAAGAGAAAATTCTTGCAGCCAAACGTGCAGGGATAACTGACATCGTTCTTTGCGAATATAACCGAAAAGATATAGAAGAAATAAAAGCCGTTTATTTGAAAGGATTGAAGTTTCACTATGTGAACGATCTGATGGAAGTAATAGATTTTGCTTTATTAAAAGAAAAGGCGAAATAATAACGCTACTAAATACTTATACAAAAAGAGCTGAACAAACTTAATTCGTTCAGCTCTTTTTATGTTTTTTTTGATAATGTAAATACTAAAACGGCATGCCGGAGGATGGTTCATTTGGATTGAAACGATCGCTTGGGATTTGTGGGGTAGGAGCCGACTCGGCATAAAAATTGGATCCACCGTCGCTATTCATCGACGAAGAAAAGCTTTTGTATTGTTGGAAAGGGCTTTCATCCTCGTCATCGTCTTTATTCGTAAATTTAGCGAATTGTCCTTTGAATCGCAACTGCACATCGCCAACCGCACCGTTACGATGTTTTGCAATAATAATTTCGGCAATACCGATAAGCGAGTTTCCTGCTGCATCTTCCGTTATTTTATAATATTCCGGACGATGGATAAAACAAACCATATCGGCATCTTGCTCAATGGCTCCCGATTCACGTAAATCCGACAATTGCGGGCGTTTGCCTTCAATTCCGGTTCGACCTTCCACACCACGATTCAACTGCGATAAAGCGATGATAGGAATATCCAACTCTTTTGCTAATCCTTTCAACGAGCGCGAAATCATACTTACTTCCTGCTCGCGGCTTCCGAAGTTCATCCCGCTGGCATTCATCAATTGCAGGTAGTCGATAACGATACATTCCACTTTGTGTTCTTTCACCAAACGGCGGGCTTTGCTTCGCAATTCGAAAACGGACAAACTCGGCGTGTCGTCAATGTAAATCGGCGCATTGATAAGCGCTGTTAAATCTTTATCTAATTTTTCCCACTCATATTTATCTAATTGTCCGTTTTTTATTTTCTCACCTTCTAATTGACAAACGTTCATAATCAAACGATTTACCAACTGTACGTTCGACATTTCCAAAGAAAATACGGCTATAGGAGTATTGTAATCAACAGCCATGTTTTTCGCCATCGAAAGCACGAAAGCCGTTTTTCCCATCGCCGGACGAGCCGCGATAATAACTAAATCGGAGCGTTGCCAGCCCGACGTGATTTTATCCAAACTATGAAAACCGCTTTGCACACCGCTTGCTCCCTGTTGAGTGGCAGCAAGTTGCATGCGCTTGATGGCTTCTTCGATAACCGGATTGATTTGTATGGCATCCTTTTTTAGGTTTTGCTGCGATATTTCGAAGAGCTTCCCTTCAGCTTCCTGCATTAAGTCATCAACGTCGGTTTTGTCGTCGAAGGCTTTTGTTTGGATTTCGGACGAAATGCGGATTAATTCGCGAGCCATGTGCTTTTGCAAAATAATCCGCGAATGATATTCCAAGTGCGCTGCCGACGAAACTTTAGCCGTCAATAAAGTGATGTAGTAAGGTCCTCCGGCTTCGTCAATAGAGCCGCTGCGTCGTAACTGTTCGGTCACGGTGTGCATATCAATTGGCTCTTGATGCAGCGCCAAAGTCATGATGGCTTCGTAAATTTTCTGATTCGCTACTTTGTAGAAACAATCAGGTTTCAATATTTCCGAAACAAGCGAATAAGCATCCTTTTCAATCATCAATGCACCTAAAACCGACTCTTCCAATTCGAGCGCCTGAGGTGGCAATTTACCAAATTCATTAGCGGAAATGGGGGCTGGACTGCTTTTCTTTCTTGTGTTACGTTGTTGTTCTGCCATTTATATCTACTGCTTCTTTCTTGAAAAATTCATTCAAAAGTACAAAAGATTTTGCCATAAATGGGAATAAAGCCTTCAAATAGATATTAACAGTTGTTGATAACTTTCCTCTTCGCTTCAATCTTTCTCTATCCTTATTCTGAACATAAAGGCTTTATAACTGTTTTATAAAAATACATGAACTTCGAATTTTCAATAAAATAAATTTTATTATGCTAAAGGGAATCAAATCTTTTTTCTTACTGTTATTTGCTCCGGCAGTTATTATGGCGCAAGGCGATAATGCTTCCAAACATGTTTTTTATGATTTCTCGGCAACTTCTTTACAAGGCAAAGAAGTGAAAATGTCCGATTATAAGGGTAAGCTTATTTTAGTTGTAAACACAGCGAGCAAATGCGGACTTACGCCTCAATACGAAGGTTTGGAAGAATTGTATAAAAAATACAAGGATAAAGGCTTGGTCATTTTGGGTTTTCCTTGCAATCAGTTTTTGAAACAAGAACCGGGAAGTTCGGAAGAAATCGCTGAGTTTTGCTCAATTAATTATGGCGTTTCCTTTCCTATGTTCGAGAAAATTGAAGTAAACGGAAAAGAGGCTCATCCTATTTACGTCTATTTGAAACAAGTTTTGCCGGGTGATATCGAATGGAATTTCGCGAAGTTTCTAATTGACCGCGATGGAAATCCTGTAAAAAGATTCTCTCCTCGAACCAAACCTGAGAAATTGGTCGAAGATATTGAAAAGCTCATCTGACAAAGAAATCCCTTTCATTGAAAAAGGGATTTCTTTGCTTTTTATATGTATTAAGCTTAGGTCTATCTTTGATATTTAGCGAAAAAGCGATACCTTTGCGCTCCGAAAAAACAGATTATGAGCATAAAATCCGAGATACAACGCAGACGCACCTTCGCTATTATAAGCCATCCTGACGCAGGAAAAACGACATTAACCGAAAAATTACTTCTTTTCGGAGGAGCTATCCACGTAGCAGGTGCTGTTAAATCGAATAAAATTAAGAAAACGGCGACTTCCGACTGGATGGAAATTGAAAAGCAACGGGGAATCTCGGTGGCGACTTCCGTTATGGGTTTCGAATACAAAAATTATAAAGTCAATATTCTTGATACCCCCGGTCACCAAGATTTTGCAGAAGATACTTACCGCACGCTGACGGCTGTGGATAGCGTAATCATTGTTGTCGATTCGGCAAAAGGAGTGGAGGCGCAGACTCGCAAGCTGATGAGTGTCTGCCGTATGCGCAACACGCCTGTCATTGTTTTTGTAAATAAACTCGACCGTGAAGGACGTGATGCATTCGATTTGTTGGATGAGTTGGAAGCCGAACTGGGCATTCAAGCGCGCCCTCTGAGTTGGCCCATCAGTATGGGGGCTACCTTCAAAGGTGTGTATAATATATATGAAAAACAACTCGAATTATTTACTCCGAACA
>DAIOHI010000086.1:0-8500 GCA_036744815.1 Paludibacteraceae bacterium | reverse complement strand
TGTCGACCAACAGCTTCCTGTCTTTCGATTTGGCACTGACAGCAGCTTCGGCTCTATCGCCTATTGCCAATTCCTACGGACAGTCCGACGATAAATTTGCCGTGTTGGTTTCTGCTGACGAGGGAGCAACGTGGAAAAAGGAAGATGCGGTAATCTGGGATAATAAAGGAACTGGGCGTTATTCCTTCAATAAAATAAATTATCGTGGAGAAAGCATCAATATCGACTTGGTTAAATATACAGGAAAAACGATAAGAATTGCATTCTACGGAGAATCTACGGTTGATGTAGAGAGCAACGATATCCATATTGATAATGTCAGCATTGAATGCCGCGAGAGAGTCGTTGTCGATGGAGGCATCTGTCAGGGATATCTTTACGAAGGACATGGTTTCATTGTTGAAGCAGATAAGAACCAAAAGACAGGGGTGTTTGACTACACACGCATCGTAGAGTCGACAACCGCGGGCTGCGACACGGCTTATGTGTTGAATCTGACGGTAAGTGAAGTGAAATACGTTGAACGCAGAGCAACAATCTGTTCGAATGAAATATACAGCGATGCCGACTTTAGTAATCTGAATGTATCAGGAACCTATGAGTCATTACCTAAAACGGGAGTAAACGGCTGCGACAGTATCATTGTGCTGGAGCTTACGGTAAATCCGTCGTACAATCTGACACGCTCGTTGACTATCGACAAATCGCAGTTGCCTTACAGTTATGCTTGCAGAACCTTCCCTGTTGGAACGGTATCGGGCAATTATCAGATAAACTGTAAAACGACGGCAGGCTGCGACAGTATTATCAGCCTGGCATTGACAGTAAATGGAAGTTCCGGATTGTTGAATCCATCCACCGAGCAGTTCCATTTGTCTCCCAATCCGGCGCAAGGAGGCGAGAAGATCAGTATTGAAGCGGACTTCAATTTTGACGAGAGAGAGGGTTTAAAGGTAGAAATTTACAACAATGTTGGAGCTTGTATCGCGGTTTTAAATCCGAAAACATATCCGATCACCATTGAAGCACCGGAGATGAGTGGTATGTATTTAGTTCGAATCACAACCGGTAGGGACAAAGTATTATTAGGCAAAGTAATTGTGAAATAAAGAGAATATTAATTGAATAATAGAATAAAACGGGAGATATCTGCTGAAAAGCAGCTGTCTCCTGTTTTTGTCGTTTTAATTACTAATCGATTTTATGGAAATTCGAAAGTAGATGTTAGAGCTTTGTTTAATAGTGTTTTTGCTTGTTGAAGTTTTCGTGTTTAAGGATTTTATTTTGAGAGAGAGATTATAGCAGACCTTATAATGTCCTATCAAGTAAAATAGCTATTCAAACAATACAATAATTTTTCCATAATTTATTAAAAAAATTCATGAACAAAATTGTAAAAAATGCACTAAAGTTGTTATTACTAACCTTTGCCTTATTTTATGGCGGAAAAGTTTTTTCTGAAGAAATAACGACATTTCCTTATTTTAACGGATTTGAAGACAGTTCGAAAGATACCGAGTGGGTACTTGTCAATGGTTTTTCGGTAAACAAATGGTATATCGGAAACGGAGTATTTTCTCAAGGTAAAAGGGGACTTTATGTAAGTGGAGACGGAGGGAATTCACCGAGTTATCAAAATATCCCTTGCGGTATTGGAGTTTATAAGGAAATCACTTTGCCTGCCGGAGCGCAATACCGAATTTCTTTCAGTTGGAGGTTGCAAGGCGAGCAAACTGTTTCAGGCGCGGGATTGGATAGCTTACATGTGTACTGGATAAATGATCCGACGGAGAATATCTACAGTAATGTAACAGGTGATTTACCTACTAATTTAATCAACTATAAACGGAATATAAATACGACAGAAAAATTAAAAGGTGGAACTTTCTGGTATAATTCCTCTTTTATAGTCAATGGCTCGACAACCACACGTAGGTTGCTTTTTTATTGGATAAATAACTCAAGCAATAGTTTACCACCTGCAGCTTGTATTGATAATATTCAAATTGAAAAAATAGGAACTGATGTCTCGTGTCTTCGTCCGGAAATTACATCAATGGTTTATGAGGACGGAGTAAAGCTCTCTTGGACGGGAAGTTCTTCGGAGTATCGATTAAAATATCGAAAAAACGAAACCGGAGTATGGACTCAAGTACAAGAAGTTATTCAAGGAAGTCCTTATACTGTAACCGGATTGGAAAAAGGAGTTTATACGTTTTGGCTGCAAGGTATTTGCGGAACTGACACTACAGCATGGACGGTAAGTCAAAATTATTTAGTTGCCATATCTACTGATAAATGTTTGAATTATGCCGATTTAGAAAATACTAAAACGACTTATGCGACTTATTCAGAGTCTTATGGAAGTGTAGATCAACATATAGGTTTAAAAGATTATGGCTATCAAAGTATTGAAAGTCAGCATACGATTCATTATCTTAAATCGGAAACGGATCCACGTACCTTAAACTATCTAAAGACAGTTCCCGAAGACGAAGTTGCTTCTATCAGGCTAGGAAATTGGAGCCCGGACAACAGCTCTGAATCCTTAACTTATACTTTTACTGTAAACAAAGCTACGCCCATATTATTGTTAAAATATGCCGCAGTGCTCCATTATTCTCCTGCTGATTATGGGGGCGATAATAATGCTAATCCGAGATTAGTACTTAAAGTCAGCGATATGTTAGGGCGTCCGATTGATGAAGAATGCTTTAATGTAAAGATTATTCCGAGTCCTAATGTGACGGGAACCGGATGGCATTCTATTCCTGTTGGACTTGTGATTCCAGAAAGAGCTGGAGATGGTCCTATCTGCTGGAAGGATTGGACGTCTATCGGAATGAATTTGAGTAAATATGCCGGACGTCAATTAAAAATTTATCTCGAAACAGGAGATTGTCATGCTCCCGGAAATTCGGGACACTTCGGATATGCTTATTTTGCAATGGATTGTGCTTCCGATAAGATGGAAGGCTTGACTTGCGGCGCTGCTGCCGAAAAAATAGATACGGTATGGGCTCCCAAGGGATACAAATACGAATGGTATCGCATAACAAGTCCTACTATTATCCGAAGTACCGAACGCTACTTAGTTCCTCTGCCCGGAGATACGGCTACTTATAAATGTCGTATGATTTTCAATGAATTGGGTAAAGAGAATTGTTTTTTCGAACTAACGGCAGCCTTGTTGCCTCGTTATCCTCGTGCTGACGCATCTTACGCAATATGTCGTCGGACAGTTCAATTCGAGGATAAAAGCCATACATATACTCAAAATGGAAATGTCAACGAGCAATGTGATGTATATTGGGAGATAGGTGATACGATTCTGACCGAACGTAATCCTGTTTATGAATTTCCGGCTCCCGGTACATACAAGGTTATTTTACATGCAAGTATCAACGATGGAATGTGCAATACTACATGGGAAGAGGAAATAACCGTCAGCGACGATACGATAAAATCTTATTCTGAAGCATCTATTTGCCCGGGAAATTACTATACTTTTGGAGAACGAGAGCTGACTCAATCGGGAATATATGTTGATACTCTTTACACTTCTTATGGTTGTGACAGCATTTCTACACTAAAACTTCATGTATTCGAAACTACCGCCACTGACACTATCTGCGGTGGAGATATTTACTCCTTCGAAGGAGAAGATCTTCGTTTGAGCGCGGGATTACATCGTTTGGTTTATAAAAACATCAAAAGTGTTTTTGGCTGCGATAGTATTTTGTCATTATACGTTGCTCCGGAGATTGTTACATCCGTGGAAAGTCCAACTTGTGGTGATGCGGAAAACCTTCTTGTGTCGTTGACATCGGGTGAAGCTAACAGTGTGAAAATTGAATTTGGAGAAGAAGCTATAAAAAGCGGTTTTGTAAATACAACTCTTCCCATTAACAATAATACATTTAGAATTCCAATTCCATCGCCATCCAAAGCCGGAATATATAGTGGGAAATTTACTTTTATAAACAATTACTGTGGATCTACAGAGCAAAATTTTGATTTCACATTGCTTTATCCCGCTAACATTATTGTACAACGCTGGAATGATGTCCTTTTTGTGAAGAACAAAGAGAATAATGGCGGTTATTATTTCTCGTCCTATCAATGGTATGTGAATGACGAAAGAATTGATGGAGCAACCGGCTCTTATATTTATGTTCCGGAAGGCTTATCTTTCGATGGATCTCTGTATCGTGTAGAACTTACGCGCGATGAAGATAGTTTGACTCTTTCGACTTGTCCTTTCTTGCCAACAGAAGTACAAACTGTAGAGTTGAAACTGGTCTCAAATATTAGCGCTGCAGGAAGTTCTTTTGACTTGAAATCATCGAAAAAAGGAACGGTTAAAATATATTCTACAAGTGGATTGTTAATAAGTCAACAGCAAATAAATGAAGGAGACAATTATTTGACTCCTCCCACGGAAGCCGGGTTTTATTTGCTGAAAGTGGATTTAGAACAAGAATACAGCAAGGTATTCACTATTCAAGTATTAACTTATTAACGATTAAAAATAATGATTAGAAAAAATATATATATTGTCGGCTGTCTTATTTTTACAATTTCATCCAGCTTCCTGTTGAGTGCACAGCAACGACATTACATTGATGTTTGGGGTGGCGGTGGATACAGCGCTTTATTACATGGAATTGAAAACACAAAAGTCCCCGGATGATTAGGAGGAAATATTGGTGTCGGATACGAATTTCAAATCAATCAATTCATATTGCAAAGTGGATTTGAATTGAAACATCTGGGTTCAAGAAGCAAGGTTTCAGATTTCTCTGCGGATTATAGTTTCGAATATATTGAGGATGGTAATCAAACATCAGTATTTGGTTATCATTACGATCTGCTTGAACATAAAGAACGGCAGCGTTTTGCCTATTTGAATGTACCGCTGATGGTGGGTTTGAAATTCAATCGCTATTACGCGATGCTTGGAGCTAAAGCCGGATTAAATATATTTGGTAATTATAAAACAACAACTTCGGCTCTTATAACAGCAAAAGATCCGATTGCACCGGACGAGTTTGAAAATATGGGAAATCATGGTTTAACGAAAACTCCATTGACTCAAAAAGGAAAACTCGATTTAGGATTTAATTTGGGCGCTTCTGCCGAATTTGGCGTGATTTTGGATGAATGGCTGCCCGAAGGAATGAAGTCCTTGAACAATGCTCGACGCACGCCGATATCCTATCGCTTGGGTGTTTTTGCCGACTATGGATTGCTGAATATTAATAATGCTGCAACCAATCCGGCATTTTTTTCGGTAGCTGAAAACGCGCCGTCGGAAGTGTTTGTTAGCGGATTATCGACGAGTTTGCTGGCAAAAGAAAAAGATTTTCGTGATTTTTATACAGGACTTAAACTTACGGTCTCTTTCCAAGCCAATCAAGAGCAAAAACGGAGAACTCCGTCAAGGTCGAAAACTGCTCCTCCACCGAAATTTTATGCCGAAGTTAGCGATGCAGAAACCGGAAATAGTTTGAAAGCTACAGTTATAGCAAGAACATCTCCGGGCAATCGCGTAGTGTTTAACAAAAACACAAATGCCGAAGGAAAAATGAGCAATATATTGCGAAAAGGCAAATATGTTATCAGTGCTAAGGCGAATGGATATTCGGAGTTTAAAGACACAATTGTTATCAGCCAAGACGATAGTTTACATATTATCTTGAAACGTATTCCTTTATTTTTTGTGCGAGTTATTGATCGCGAGACGAAGCAAAATGTTCAAGCCAACGTACAGCTTCTGTCTTCAGCGAATAATCAGCCGATATTCAATCAAACTACCGATGCGGTAAATGGAATAATAAGTCGTGCTTTGGATGCTGGTAAATATCAAATAGAGGTAAGTGCCGAAGGTTATATTAGTCAAAAAGAATTCGTTGAGTTTACCTCTACAGATACGCTGCAAATAGCCTTGCAAGCAATTAAGAAGGATACTAAAGTTGTGTTGGAAAATCTCTTCTTCGAATTTGGCAAGGCGAATATTATGCCGGAGTCCGAACCAACGTTGAAAGATCTTTATCAATTCCTAGTGGATAATCCTGAAGTGGCAATTCATATTATAGGACATACGGACAATGTTGGCTCTGCATCCTACAACTTGAACTTGTCTAAAAACCGTGCACAAGCAGTTTACAACGATTTGATTGCTCGAGGAATTGATGCTAAACGCTTGAGTTTCGAAGGTAAAGGTTCAGAAGAATCAATCACTTCGAACGACAGCGAAGAGGGTAGAGCTAAAAACAGAAGGGTAGAATTTGTGATTAAATAATTGCTATAAAGCAATTCGTGAAAAGTAAGGGAGCTATCTGTCGAAGATGGCTCCTTTACTTTTTTTTAACGAAAACAGAAATGAAATAGAAAAGAAAAGTTTGAATAATATGTAAGCAAAGCATTAATGTCAATTTTTGATCGCGTTGAAATGTAAATCTTTTATAAAAACAGCCGCTTTCGATTTGACGGATAAAGTAAAAAACTTAATTTTGCACAATCTTAAAAATTCTGTGCTGTTTTTATATTCTGATTAAATATTATGAGTGCAATAGTTGTAAATAGTTTCGAAGATTTTGCCCAATATGTCGGCAAGGAATTAGGAGTGTCGGATTACCATCGGGTGACTCAGGAGCAAATCAATAAATTTGCGGAAGCCACGCTCGATTTTCAGTGGATTCATGTGGACGAAGAAAAAGCCAAAACGGATAGTCCCTTCAAATCAACCATTTCGCATGGTTATTTGAATTTGTCGCTTTTGCCTTACCTTTGGAATCAAGTTATTGAAGTAAACAATCTGAAAATGACCGTTAACTACGGCATCGAAAAAATGCGCTTCAACCAAGCTGTTTCTGTGAACAGCGACGTGCGCATACGAGCCAAACTTCGTTCGTTGACCAACTTGCGCGGGATAGCCAAGGCGGAAGTGGACGTGGTGATGGAAATAAAAGATTCGAAAAAATCGGCTTTCGAAGCTACGGTTGTTTTCCTCTATCATTTCAACTAAGTTCCCTGATACATAAGTTGATTACGAAGCTTTGTTCATCTCTTTTTTGATGAGCAAAGCTTCGTTGTTTTTATCTGTTTTCTAAATTTTCCGACAAAAAGTAGTTAATAAATGCCGCAAACTCGTATTTTTGTAGAGCTTCGGAGTTTTTTAATTCTTAACGCTTAATTTCTAACTTCTAATTACGCCCAATGACAGCCTTTCTTGCACGAGTAGCGCGAACATATTACGAAAAACATCAATCGGATATCAGCCGTTTTACTTTTGTTTTCCCTAACAAACGCGCGGGCGTATTTTTTCAGCGTTATTTGTCGCAACTTTTGAGCCAGCCGCTTTTTTCTCCCGAAATAATCAGTATTTCCGAATGCTTTTCGAGTGCGTCCACTTATCAACTTGCCGACAGACTGAACAATCTTTTCCGTCTCTACGATATTTATCGTTCGGTAAGCGGCAGCGACGAAAGTTTCGATACATTTCTGTATTGGGGCGAAATGCTTCTGTCCGATTTTGACGAAATCGACAAGTATTTAGTCAATGCGAAGCAGATTTTTACAAATATTACCGACCTGAAACAGATTGATGAAGTTTTCGATGTGCTGACCGAACGTCAAAAAGAAGCTATAAAAGAGTTTTGGAGTCATTTTGTTCCATTCACGCAAGGGCAGCCCAAAGCAGATTATATTTCCACATGGAAAATACTGTATCCGCTTTATGAAAACTTCCGTGCCGAACTGAAAGCGGAAAATCTGGCTACCGAGGGCATGATGTGCCGTGAACTTGCCGAAACTTTATTGTCGAGAAAAGAGATTGACGAGTGGAAGGATAAGTTCTTTGTTTTTGTCGGGTTCAACGCGCTGAATTCTTGCGAAAAAGTACTTTTCAACGCATTGATGAAAGAGGAAAGGTCCGACTTTTATTTCGATTACGAAGCCGACGAATTGCGCGACGAAAACAATCTGGCGTCACGTTTTTATAAAGAAAACATCAATCAATTCCCTTCGCGTTATTCAGTCGGAGTAGAAGCGGAAAGTGCGCAGGAACGAGAGATCGAATTGATTGCAGTGCCCTCTCAGGTTGGGCAGGCGAAAGAGATATATTCCATTCTGAATAATCTGTTTCTGTCGGGAAAGCAAAATGTCGATCCGATTAACACGGCGCTTGTGCTGTCGGACGAGAATCTGCTGCTTCCCTTGCTGCATTCGCTTCCCGAGCAAATCGAACAGGTAAATGTAACCATGGGATTTCCTTTGAAATCCACGCCGATATCCGGTTTGTTCGAATACATTCTCGAATTGCAACGCCGCGTACGCATTTCGGGCGATAAAGTTTCTTTCTATCATAAAAACGTATTAAGCATTCTGCATCATCAATATATTTCTTTTTGCTGCGCGGAAGAAGCCCGACAGATAGACAACTCGATGATTGAAAACAACCGCATTTATGTTGACGCGGATGAGTTCGGCAGCCATC
>DAIOHI010000085.1:1837-8514 GCA_036744815.1 Paludibacteraceae bacterium | reverse complement strand
CGCATTGGAAACCCTCCATATAAAAGGATTGACCGAGGAGTTGAAAAGCACAAACGAGGAATTCGAAAACTTGTTTACACAACGAAGTCAAGATATTTCGGCTAACGAAACAATCGACTCAAAAGCTATACGCACAGCAGCCGACAAGGATATGCGCAAGCTCTTTTCCTTTATCGAACTCTATCAGGATGAATACGACGAAGTTGATTACCGTCCGCTGACAAAGGAATTGAACACGATGCTCGCCTACTACAAAGCGCAGTTGGCGGCACGGGCTACGCGAATAAAGAATAAAAAAGATGCAGAAAAAGAAAACCCCATAGAGGAACCGATATAATTTACAGACAGATACACTTGTGATTTTTCATAGTTGCTATGACCTACGCGTTATAGTTTAGATTTAAGGTTTAAGTTAGGAGACTGTTCGAAGTGATTCGCGCAGTCTTCGCTTTTATTAAAAAGATACAGAAGTAGAGGAAATATCAAAAGTTAGGAAAATATGATATCTTGAATCCTTGAATCTAAAATTTGAAATCTGAAATCTTGAATTTTATTTTTACCTTTGTCCATTATTTTTTTAAGGTAAAATGCATACAAAAGAAGAAAAATTGGCTGAGTTCGGACGTCTGCTCGACATCATGGACGAACTCCGCGTGAAATGCCCTTGGGACCGCGAACAAACTTTCGAAAGCCTGCGTACAAACAGCATCGAAGAAGTTTACGAACTTGCCGACGCCATTATCAGCGAAGATAAAAACGCTATCCGCAAAGAATTGGGCGATGTGCTGCTACACGTCGTTTTTTATGCGCTAATAGGCAGCGAAACCAAGGATTTTGATATATACGACGTATGTAACTCGCTCAACGAAAAGTTGATTTATCGTCATCCACATGTGTTTGGCGATGTCAACGCGTCGAACTCGCGAACGGTAGAACAAAACTGGGAAACGCTGAAACTGAAAGAAAAAGGAGGAAATAAAACGGTGCTTTCGGGTGTTCCGCGCTCGCTTCCCGCGCTTATCAAAGCACATCGGATTCAGGATAAAGCCCGAAGTGTGGGTTTCGATTGGGACGACAGAGAGCAAGTGTGGGATAAGGTTGCCGAGGAATTTGGCGAACTTAAAACCGAAATATCGGCGATGGATCAGGATAAGATGGAAGCTGAATTAGGCGATTTGCTTTTCAGCATTATCAATGCCGCCCGCCTTTACGATATCAACCCTGAGAATGCCCTCGAACGCACCAACCGTAAATTCATCAGCCGCTTCAATTATCTGGAATCGAAAACCATTTCGCAAGGTCGCGATTTAAAGAAAATGACCTTAGAAGAAATGGACGAAATTTGGGACGAAGCAAAAAAAGAAGAGAAGCAATAAGCTTTTGAATTACTGATTTAATCTCAAAAAAGATTGTTTTTATATTTCTCGCAAAGGCGCAAAATACGCAAAATAAAATACAGATAGTATAAAAAAAACTTAGCGTTTTTTGCGTCTCTGCGAGAAATACTAGTTATTACTCTTCGTCGTGCTCTACAATAAACCCACGCGCGGCGCTTGATTCATTTCCGGCTTTATCGATAAGCGAAATAATCAAATGATATTCGCCCTCCGCAGCATCTTCCGGAATTTCAATATCTAAATGAAGATGGTGATCTTTCTTTCCTGCCGCATCGCTGTAAGTTTCCAAAAAAGAGAAAGCTTCGCCTTCATCTTCATGCGTAACAGACTTCTGTAACTTCGACGCATGAACATGTCCGTCGAAAGCGCTATGGATATTTATTTTATAGGATTTTAACTCCACATCGTCGCTAAGGTTAGCATCAACATGCAATTTTCCTCCGGCGGTGATCACTTTATCTTCTGTCGGTTCGTTAATTTTAATTGTCGGTTTCGTTAAATCCTCTTTTTCGCAAGCGATAAACACAAAAGAAGATAAAAGTAATGCTGATAATAAATAAATTGTTTTTTTCATTTTTGTAAATTATTAAATGGAATATTAATGATTAATTGAATGTTCCTTCCGGCTTCCGGAATTTCCACTTTTCGATAAAAACTGAGGTGATTATAGTACTTTGTATTTAAGATATTCTGCATACTTAATCCGACCTTTAATACTTGTTTTCCAAGCATAATATCGGCATTCATTCCCGCATGAAACAAAGAAGCTCCTGCCGTTCGCTCTTCATTACGCGCAATCCGGTTTTGAGGAGATACAAGTTGATTCTCCACATAAGCCTTCCACATTTTTTGCTTATAACTAATCCTGTTCCGAAGCGTAGCAGGCGGCGAAAACGGTAGAGCCGTGTTTTCCTTCAAATTATAAGTAAACACATAATCTCCGCCAAAAGAATACTGAAATCTCTTCGTCAGATTCAAGTAGAAGTTAACTTCACCTCCGGCAAATAATGCTTCCTGAGCCGTGTAACGATAAATTTGTCCCGAATGAGGCAGCAGCGACCACTCACCTGTCGGTTTCAGATAAATATAATTGTCGAACCAAGTAAAAAAAGGAGAAATCGTAAATTGCAATCCTGTGCTCTCATAGCTGTAAGCGCCATCCCATTGCCAAGCGGTTTCGGCAGGCAAAGTCGCGTCGCCCTGCTCGTGTCGGAATGCACCGTGATGCAAACCGTTCGAAGCTAACTCGTTCGCGCTCGGAAGTCGGAAACTTCGCCCCAAATTAGTCTTAAACGAATGAGTTGCTGAAGGACTATAAGCCAAACCGACAGCACCCGAGAAGTCACCAAAGCGACGATTGATCTCACTGCTTCGCTGACGATAAAAACTTATAATATCGTCGCTGTAATGCATATCTGTTAGATATTGAGCTAAGTAATCGTCAGAAAACGCCTTCGTATGTATCAATCCAAAATCATAACGAATTCCACTTTCCAACTTCAACTTATCGCTTAAGTCGTAATTCGACACAGTATAAATACCGCTTACAAAGCGCTTGAAATCAGGCAACAAAAAGCCATATCCTCCTACTTGGTTTTGCTGATACTGAGCATCCCAACCGAAAGTATTATTCCATTTCGGTGAGATATTCCATTTCCATTTAGCGGAAACGGAAAAGGTCTGTATCAGGAAATCAAGCTCCAAATCCGGATTTTCTGCCGGAATAGGTTGCGTCGAATAATGCGTATGAAATTCACTTAATTCCTGTCTATGATTATTCTGATAAGCAATATTAAACTCGATACGCGAAGCATCCCAATCAAACAACTGCAACAACTGCGCTTTAAAATGATTCACATTACTGTAGGGCAATTCGATATTCCTTGCCGATTCGTCAGGGAGCACTCTTTCAACATCGGGCACACCATGCGCTCCGGGGAAAAATCCCACGCGCTGAAAAGTATTACTGGCAAAAAAATGCGCCTGATAACCCGACGAACGATAAGAGAACTGCGAATGTGCATTTCGTTCAAAACCCGCGGTGTTTTTCAACTTACGATCGTAGATTGGAATCTTATAAGTCAGATAAGTTACCGTATCAGTCGGTACTCCATAATCTCCGAAATGCTGCTCAGTAAAACGTATTTTCCCGTACCACGCATTCTTTTTAAAACCAAGCGCTGACGAAATTCCCCACAAATTATTATTTGTCTGCCCGAGCAAAGTCAATTCGCCGAAAAGTCCGTTTGCGAAATTCGGTTGTACTTGTTTTATTTCAAAAACACCGCCCATCGCGTCGCTTCCGTATTGAAGCGATGCCGGTCCTTTTCGTATTTCTACCTGCTCCACATTAAACGCGTCGATTTCCAAACCGTGATCGGCACCCCATTGCTGACCTTCTTGTTTCACTCCGTTTTCAACTACGGCAATACGATTGAAAGCCATTCCTCGAAGAGATGGTTTGGAAAATCCCGCGCCAATGTTTATGGAATGTATGCCCGGTAGTTTTTCCAGCGTTTGTACGAAACTTCCGCTACGTTCTTGTAATAAAAAATCTTTTCCAACTATATTCACTGATAGCGCTTGCACACGATTACGGATATGCTCCAAGGAAGTTTTCACTTCTACTTCTTTGAGATAAACCGTCGGCAGGGAATCATTTTCTTGAGCCCAAAGAGTCGTGCTAATCAGGAATAAGCATAAAATATGAGTTATACGCATCTTCTGATTAAAAAATAAGTAATGGTTTCGAACACATTTTTATCTATGCCTTCGAAAGAAATATTTGCTATTTTTTAATCAGAAAGGCGGCGCGCGGGAATTTTTTGAAAGTAATACAGGAGTAGCTAATTCAAGGATTTGAATTGGCAGGTATTTTTCTAAAAGGATGGAAACAGATGTCAAATGAATGCCTTCGCTTATCACAACCGGCATGAATAAAACTTTACAAATAGCGCAATCATCCTTATGGTCGTCGCTTTGCGAGCTTTTTTCATGCGAAGCAGAACAACATTCCGCAATATGTTTTAAATAAGCTTCGTCGTGATGATGAAAAGTTTTGGTCAAATAAAAGAAAGCTATCGAAAAAATCAACAGCAAAGCAGTTATTTGAGTTATCGGAGAATACTTTCTCATCACAAAACAATCAATTTTATATTTATTTCGAATGACTTTGGCATTCATTGCAAAGTCCTTTTATTACCATATCGGTTTCGGCGTATGTATATCCTTCCGGCAAATTGGGCTTAGTTATCAGAACTGAATCCAAGCATTGAACCGTGTCGCATTCAACACAATAAAAATGGGCGTGTTCCGATTCGTGCGAAGAAGAATGATCGAAAGCATATTTCACCAAATTATTATTCACAACCACTTTGTGAATGATTTTATTCTCTTCGAGCGTTTTGAAGGAACGATAAAAGGTTGTTCTATCGTAATTTCCTGAAAGGCGGCTTCTGATTTCTTCTTCAGAAAGGGCTTCCTCGGAGGACATGACAACATCCAAAATACCTTCACGACAACTAGTACGCTTCAGATTGTGATGATTTAAAACTTCGTAAGCTTCCATAAATGCAACAGAGACTCAAATGCAACAATGATGCAAATATACGATATTTTGAGAAAACACAACTAATTCTTTCGAAAAAAAAGTGTTTTTAACTAAATCTTATAAAGCTCAATTCAGAACGGACTTGTCAAATTTGCGAATAAAAATAACTATGGTAACTGCCGTAACAATGGTGGATAAAAAATCGGAAGCAGGGAAAGCCATCCAAGCGCCATCCAAAGCAAAATACCGAGGGAGAATAAACAAGAAAGGAATCAGGAAAATAAATTGGCGCGTAATACTCAAAAAAATGGAAATACGAGCTCGCCCTATTGATTGGAAAAAATTGGTTATCACAATTTGAAAACCAACGATGGGAAAAACCGCCACGATAAGGCGTAATGCTCTCGACGCCATTTGCTGCATCTCGAAAGATTCACCTTTTGGGAAAAAGATCGACACGATAGCATCGGGAAAGAAAACTCCCAGCAAAAAGCCAAATGAAGTAATACAAACCGCTGTTATACTTCCGGTTTTCAGAGTTTTGAACATTCGATCGTATTGTTTTGCTCCGTAATTATAACCAATAATAGGTTGCAAACCTTGGTTCAATCCAACTACGACCATAATAATCAAAGTTGCAATGCTATTCACAATACCAAATGCTCCGATCGCGTCGTCGCCCCCATTATCAATCAGCACAACATTAGTCACAACTACAACAAAACTTGCCGCAACTTGTATGCTGAAAGGCGACATACCAATACTCAGAATAGCTCCGACAATTTCTTTTTTTAAGCGAAAATTTTTTCTTCGAAAATTCAAATTCGATTTAGAACTCATAAAATGCTGCAACACCCAAATTGCTCCAACCAAATAAGCACAAACCGTTGCGAGAGCCGCACCACGTATTCCCATTTTAAACACAAGAATAAAAATCGGAGCCAGCAGCAAATTCACACCAACAGAAAGAAAGGTTGTGTACATGGCTTTTTTAGGATATCCGGCAGCACGCATAATATTATTAAAACCAAAACTAAGAGCCGAAAAAACTCCTCCGGCAATAATAATCCGCATAAAATCTTCAGCATAAACTACCGTCCGTTCAGTTCCTCCAAAAAGATGAAGCAAATCGCTAATGAAAATAAAGGACAAAACAACAACAGTACCCGAAACAATGAAAGTGAGTACGAGAGCATTCCCCAGTACGTTTTCAGCCTTATCTTTATCATTTTGACCCAAAAGAATAGAAACACGCGAAGCCGCTCCCACTCCGATTAACATTCCAAAAGCTGCCAGTAAATTCATAAAAGGGAAAGTTAGCGCCATGCCCGAAATTGCCTGAGGATCTACCCATTGACCGATAAATATCCGATCAATTATATTGTATAACGACATAACAACAGTGCCCACAATGGCAGGAAGCGAATAGGAAAATATAAGCTTATTTATATTTCCAGAGGCTAAGTTGCGTTCGACTGTTGAGTAAGACATACGAGTGCTATTTATTTACAAAGTTGCAAATCTAATCTATATTATGAAAGATGTATTCCTTTTTCGAAAAAAATAATGCTAAAAATCACAAAATCCAGTCATTTTATTCTCTTTCTTGACAATTAAAACGACAAAAAATAGAACAACTAGCTTTCATTATTATAATTTCACGAACCAAAAAGTTAATTAACGTTAATTAAGAGCTTTTTATAGCGAAACATGTTGCATAACATAAAAAC
>DAIOHI010000085.1:0-1815 GCA_036744815.1 Paludibacteraceae bacterium | reverse complement strand
TTTTTCATGGTATTAGATTTAAGGTTAACAGAAGATTGGGTTGTCGTGAGACAACCTTTCTTTTTTATGTATATTTATAGCATTTTTCACCCTCCTACTCATCATATTAGATCAGCACAATGACTTATTTATTTTGCATAAAAAAAACGAGAGCAAAATAAGCCACTCCCGTTTTCTTCTATGTTTTCCGTAAACGCTATTTCACAGCATCTGCAAGCTCCGAACCCGCTTTAAATTTAGCTACTTTTTTAGCTGGAATAGAAATCGCTTTTTTCGTTGAAGGATTAATACCTTTACGCGCCGGACGTTTAGTTACCGAAAATGTTCCAAAACCAACGAGAGTAACCTTGTCTCCTTTTGCCAATGCAGAGGAAACACTTTTAAGAACTGCGTCAATAGCTTTTTTGGCATCAACTTTTGTCAAACCGGATTCGGCTGCAACTGCACTAATTAATTCTGATTTGTTCATAATGATAAATAAATTAAAAGGTAATAAAAATGCCTATTTGTTAGCTGATTATTTCGCAAATGTAATTAATTGCTGTTAATTAACAAGTATTTACATTAAAAAATAATGTATTTTACCACTGATTTGCACCGAAAAATGTTTAAAAACAGTTTTTTTGATTACTTTTGTTCTTTATAATGCTGTTTTTCATTCGTAATTAAGCATGGTTATGTTTTCACAAAACACTTTCTCTGTTTGAGTTGCAATGATTTCACATCAAATAAAAACAAGACAAAAAGCATTCGTTTCATAAAATCTATTTATCCTCAATATGAATTACGGTAGACCGTCGATTTGGAGTTCAATTCCCCCCATTACAAAAAATCTGATTATCATCAACTTTATCATGTGGTTCGCCACAATGGCATTACAACGTTTTAATATTGATTTTTACGATATCTTGGGGATGCATTATTGGTCAGCAAGCAAATTCAATGCAGCTCAAATGGTGACCTACATGTTTATGCATGGTGGTTTTTCACATATTTTTTTCAATATGTTCGCCCTGTTTATGTTCGGATCTACGCTGGAACAATTTTGGGGCAGCAAACGTTTTCTTATATATTATATTATAACGGGAATTGGCGCAGGAATAATACAGCAAGTTGTTTGGACAATCGAATATCAACCGTTTTTTAATGCGATCGGTCAAGCAGTGTCCAGTGGATCGATGGATCATCTTATACCTTATGCCAGCTATTTTAAAATTCCGGTAAATCAATTAACTCCGGACATACTTATAGAGGCTAAAAGAGCTATGTTGAACGATCCTAATTTTGTTACTGTTGGTGCTTCAGGCTCTGTATTTGGTTTACTGTTGGCTTTTGGATGGCTTTTCCCGCAAGCCCGATTGATGTTATTGTTTATCCCTATTCCAATACCTGCACGCATTTTCGTTGCTCTCTACGGATTAGCCGAATTATTTTTAGGCGTGGCGAATTTTTCGGGCGACAGTGTAGCGCATTTTGCTCACTTGGGAGGAATGCTTTTTGGAGCAATCATGATTCTTTATTGGAAAAAGAAAGGGAACAAATAACTCAACTCGAATAAAAAAAACAAAAACAGAAAAGAAATGAATCTTTGGGACAACATAAAACAAACCTTCAAGCAAGGGAACTCGCTTATCAAGTTGATTTATATCAATGTATTTGTTTTCGTTCTGCTCAAACTGATTGCGATCATCTTCATGTTGTTCAACATCTCGGAGTTGCAGCTAACTCAATACCTGGCGCTGCCTTCCGATTTAACATTATTAGCTTATCGTGCTTGGACGATTTTGACTTATATGTTTTTGCATGAAGGTTTTT
>DAIOHI010000084.1:6934-8519 GCA_036744815.1 Paludibacteraceae bacterium | reverse complement strand
ATCATTCCAGTATATTATTCTTCGAGTATTTTGACACAAAAGTGGAACGATGTAATCGCCATATACAATGCAGATAATAATGGTGGATACGAATTTTCGGATTATCGCTGGTATGTGAATGGACAAGAAATATCGAATCAAATAAAATCTTATCTCTATGTGTCGCCATCTCTCGAATTCGGTGCAAGATATCAAGCTAAACTGACACGAAAAAGTGATGGGGTTACAACATTTACTTGTGCTTTCATACCCGAACTCAAAGCCGAATTAAAAGTGTATCCTACACAAGTGATTTCGGGACAAGCCATATACATTAATACGCTTCAAAAAGGATCTGCACATTTTGTTGATATTATGGGAAATAGAAGCAATGAAATAAATCTCGAAGCAAAAATTGAAAATCAAGTTACTTCTCCGACTAAAAAAGGGATTTATTTATTAATCATAAAAAATGAAAACGGAGAATCAAGTACTTATCGAATTTTAGTTCAATAAGAAACAGACAAATGACTTTATAGATTATAAACAGATAAACAAAGTATAATATTTAAGATTCAAGCAGTATGATAAAACGACTACATTTTCTGCTGACGCTACTATTCGTATTTGTAGCCTCAAACTTCTTAATAGCTCAAAACCGCGTATTGGATGAAGGTTTCGATACAACTTCAGCTGGATCACTTCCAACCGGATGGACTCAGGATCCATCCAATGGAAGTAATAAATGGGCGGTGGAAACCGGAAATTTTACTTTTCCTAGCAGCACTTATTCCGGTGCGGGACGGGTGAAATTCAAATCCGGCGTAAGCCCTAAATCGGTAAAGCTGATTTCACCAAGTTTTGATATCACAAACTATGATCAGCCGATTTTGGTTTTTAGTTATACTTCGGTACCTTATCCCAGCGGACCTGCTGATTCGCTGAAAGTATATTATCGTTATTCTCCTGCTTCTAGATGGATTTTAGCTAAAAGTTATGGTGCAAGCGATCGCTGGGTGAACGATACAATTGATTTTGCTTCGCGAACCAGTACTTTTCAAGTTGCCTTCGAAGGCATAGATAACAGCGGTCATGGTGTTGCAGTTGATAGAGTTATTGTAACTAAACGTGCCGTTTGTAAACCCGTGAGTGGAGTTCGTCTTTTTGGTGTAACTCATGATGCGGCAAAAATGAGCTGGCAAGGAAGTCTTGAAGCCAAATATATCGTCAAGCTATCCACAACCGCTCTTTTGAATCCTTCAAGCGATGCCGCTTTGCGTATCGATACGGTTTATTACGAAACGAATCATCAATATTCCGGCTTGGACGCAAGCACAGTTTATCATTACTACATTCAATCCGACTGCGGATTAGGGGATATCAGCACATGGACTTCCGGCACATTCAAAACGGCTTGTCCTCCTGTTGCATCCTTGCAAACATCATTCGACAATGCCAGTGATATTGATTGCTGGAAAATGATAGCGGAAAATTTTGGACAAGCCGGTTGGGCTACCGCTCCTACTAACGTAGCAGTATCGGTATATTCTCCAGGTACACCTAATGGAAGCAGTCAAACAACAGAAGCTCGAACAGGAACTTCTGC
>DAIOHI010000084.1:0-6924 GCA_036744815.1 Paludibacteraceae bacterium | reverse complement strand
ATTCGACAATACCGATGATATTGATTGTTGGAAAATGATAGCGGAATCTTATGGTGAATATGCCGCTACAGCTCCAGCTAACACAGAGGCATTAGTATATTCTCCAGGTATGGCGGATGGATACGGGCAGAGTCCGGAGGCAAGAACCGGAGCATCTTCCTTGATGTTTAATGTTAATACCCGAGCTTTGACGGACTACTCCAAAGTATATGCCGTTTCGCCTCGATTAGCCGATACGATTGATCTCAAAACAAAACAATTAGAGTTTTGGGTTAAAGTGAATGGTGATAAATTGAAATTGCATGTGATGGTTTCCGAGTATGCTGATGATTTTTCGAATGCAGAAGAGGCTGGTGTTATTTCAGTAAAGGCAACAGACACCTATGAACGCATAATCCTTACTTTTGAAAATCTACAATCCAGCGGACGTTACATCATCTTTTATGCGGATGGTAGTGAAACTTTATCTACAAACCCACAATTCCCTTCGATAAATATTGATGACTTAGCATTGAATGCTTTGGATCTTTGTAGTCCAACCACAAAAGTGTCTATGTTTGCTCAGCCCATCATAACGGGTACTAATGCATTATTAAAATGGAATGGAACCGGGGCGTCTAAATGGCATGTGAAAGTTGCCGCATCAAGTATTAATCCAGTAACGGGAACGGCTTCAGTAAAAGACAGTCTGCTGTTGACGCCAGAAATAACTTTGAGCAACTTAATATCGGGTTCTACATATTTTTATTACGTGCGGGCGATATGCGCCAGCGGAACAGAAGGCGCATGGAGCAACGAGCAAAAATTCCAAACCGAATGTTCTGTCGAAGGCATCAATTTACCCTATATTGAGAATTTTGATAAATATGCGAGCGAAACGATGCCTCAGTGTTGGTCGTATAAACTGATAGGAGGCAATGGATATCAGATTCCATATGTTAGTGCCAGTAACCATTCTGCTTCGTCACCCATGCATTTGTATATTTACAATAGTGATCAAACGGCTTATGTAGTGACACCTAAAATTAATGCCAATCTGAATACGGTGCAACTATCACTCAAATATGCAATAGGAGCTCTTCAAATTCCTTTGACCTTAGGTGTAATGACTGATCCGAACGATGTAAGCACTTTTCAGGCTATAAGTACTTTGGGGGTAAATACTGCGGCTTCGTGGGATAATTATAATTGGGTTAGTAAAAAGATATTATTAAATTCTTATACAGGAGCAGGAAAATATATAGCCTTCAAGTACACAGGCAATACATCTTATTATATCGACGATTTGGTTATTGAAACAATAAACGATTGTCTTACTCCTGAAGATTTAAGTGTAACTGGAACAACAAGTTCAAGCGTTACTTTAAATTGGTCGCCTACGGAGGGAGGTGAAACTGCTTGGGATATTGCTTACGGTCCACAAGGTTTCCAATTGAGTGGAACAACTCCCGTTGTTCATGTAACATCATATCCATATACAATTACCGGCTTATCTGAAAACACGAATTACGATATTTATATTCGCTCGAGTTGTTCGGAAACATCCAAAGGTTCGTGGTTTGGTCCCGTTAGCGCTCAAGTTACAGTTCCTGCCACACTTCCTTATCTGTCCGATTTTGAAGATGATGCAAGTGCCGGAGCATGGAGTTTTGCAAACGGAACTCAGATCAACCAATGGGTTGTCGGCACTGCGGC
Organism: Paludibacteraceae bacterium; assembly: GCA_036744815.1. Taxonomy (GTDB): domain Bacteria; phylum Bacteroidota; class Bacteroidia; order Bacteroidales; family Paludibacteraceae; genus H1. The sequence goes on along the minus strand of DAIOHI010000084.1, from coordinate 5,229 downwards.
TTCGCATAACAGCAATAAAGGATTGTATATATCCGATAGTTATGGAGCTAGCAATACTTACTCGTCAAAAGAGACCTATGCTTATGCGTATCGTACTCTTGATTTGCCACAAGGATTGATTGATTTTGCATTTGATTGGAAAGCACTTGGAGCTGATGCTGTTCAGAAAATAGAAGAAAAGTATGAATATGATTGGAGTTGTTGGTACTGTCCTCCAATTTTTATTGGATATGACACCGTAATGGTTTACGAAGTAAGTGGTATGTTCAATGCATTTTTAGTTCCGACAGATGTAAAATTAAAAGGAGGAGAAAATAATGGAATGTATTATTCGGATGCCCTCGGACCTTATCCTGAAAACTGGATATCTCTTTCCGGTGAAGGATTATTGGGAAGTCTTACATGGGAAAAATTTTCAAAATCAATACAATTAAAAACAGGAGGATTATACAACCTCGTTTTCTTTTGGAAAAACAATGCAAATGGTTCTTCTACAGAAGTGATGAATCCTCCCGTAGCTATTGATAATGTATCAGTAAGTCAGAACACTCAAGTTTGTTTGAGTCCTGAAAATTTGAAATTTGAGAACATAGCACAATCATCGGCTTTGTTAAGCTTTACTAGTTATAATTCTACCAGCTGGACTTTGAAAGTTTCAAAAAATCACTTGGATATTAGTGCTCTTGATACAGCAACAGTATATTCCGGTGTTGTGTCAACGGAGAATATTACAGATAATCCTTACCTTATAACAGGATTAGATGAAGACGTGACCTATTATGTTTATCTAAAAACTAATTGTGGTGGCGATTGGGTTGAAGCAAGCTTCAAGACAATCTGTAATCCTGTCGGTGTGCCTTTGATTGAAAATTTCAATTCATTTAACGATGAAAATCCAACTTCCGGATTGGATACCTATTTTCCGGCTTGCTGGAGAAGAATTCACAGTTCTGAAGATACCGCTTATCCCTATGTATTCGGACCTTATGAATGGGGCATGTCAATAGGCGACAATTACACTCCTTCTTTGGCTTTTATGGGTTCTTCATATCAAACTCCGCAAACATTTGCAATTAGTCCTGAGTTGATACCTGATGTAAAAGCCTTACAAATTAGTTTCCGATACGCTATAGAAAATGATTATATCAATCCTTTCAAGCTGGCGGTCGGTGTTATGACTGATTCTTATGATGCATCTACTTTCGTAGGCATTGATACAATCAGCGTTACCAAAGCCAACACTTGGAGTTCAGCTACTGTTCTTTTCGACGAATATGCCGGAACGGGTAAACATATCGTATTGCAAATGTTTGATGCAAATGATAATTCAGGACGCATTTTTGTCGATGATATCGTTATCGACTCTATCCGTGGCTGCGTGTCTCCAAAGGAAATCACGATAAATAATCTGACTTCATCAAGCGCGGATGTTTTGTGGCGCGTATTAGGCGAAACATTGTCGTATCGTGTAAAAGTTACTTCTTCGCCTCAAACCCGCTGGGAAGACAAAGGTGATATTTATGATCAAGTAATTAATGGAACAAATGCTTCTATCACTGGTTTAAAAGATAATACAAACTATTACGTATATATCCGTACAGCTTGTGAGGACGGCGGTTATAGTGCGAAAACAAGTGAAGCTTCATTCCGAACTACTTGTTTGTCGATTGCAACATTACCGTTTACAGAAGACTTTGAAACTCAAAAATTAGGTGAAATACCTTCCTGCTGGATAGCGGTAGAAAATCCCGTTTTCGGAGGTAGTTCTGTTGCTTCGCCGACTTATACTACGAATGATGGTTTTGTACATCCAATTGGAGAAAAGAGCTTTGTTTTGACATCAAGTACATTTATCGGAACGATGATAGCTACTCCGGAACTTAACATCAGCAGTTTGAAAAACCTGAAAGTTTCTTTCCAAGGAATGCAAACACTTAGCATGGATGTTCTCATTGTAGGAGCCATAACTAATCCCGCTGATGCGAGCACTTTTGTCCCCTTGGACACGCTCAATATGCCTGAGTTGGATAAATGGTTTGCAGTTACGGTTGATTTCAGCCGCTACAACGGCACGGGTAAACATGTCGCGTTCTATTTAAGAAAAGGCAGCATGTCGGGACAGACTTTCTATATTGACGAATTGGATTTCCGCGACAAAACCGTGACTTGTCCCGATATATCATCCATCATGGTAACCCAATTGAGGGATGTCTCAACAAGTATCAACTGGGCGGAAAACAGCAGTGCATTAAGTTACGAGTACAAGATATCCAGCCGCGACATCAATCCTGAAACTACCGATGGTGATATTGTTGCTGCCACGACAACTTACGATAACTTTATTAACAGAAGCGGATTAAGTCCCAATACGACTTATTACGCTTATGTGCGTGCCGCCTGTTCGACTAGTTCGAAAGGTTATTGGAGCGAAGGTCTCAAATTTACCACTCTTTGCGGTAATGAAATGGCTGTTCCTTACATCGAGAACTTCGATACTTACGGTGACATCGGCGAAAGCGGTTACCTTCCCGAGTGCTGGACTTATTCGATAACGTCAACGGGCAATGCTCAAAAAATTGCACCTTATATCAACAAAGGTGAGACTGCTTTGATGTTAGAACCTGTATTTGACGATCGTGATTCTTCTTACACTGCGTTAACCGTTTCTACGCCTCAGCTGGCAGTTGGTGATACGATGAACACTTATCAACTGCGTTTCAAAATGAAAGCAATGCACACAGCAACGCTACTTTATGTAGGCTTTATGACGGATCCGTCAAACTCGGCTACTTTTGTTCCTTACGACACCATAAAGGTAGCATCAGCCTACTCTAACCCATGGGAAGAGAAATTATTGAACTTACGTTTTTACGACGGCACTGCAAAATATTTAGCTTTCCGTGCCGATGGTTTTGATGCTAAAATTTCAAATCCGGGAAAAATATGGAGTGATGGAAGTGGTAGCAGAGGCGGTTGGACTATTTATCTTGATTCTATCAAACTGTGGCCCTTGGATGATTGTATGGCACCTTACAAAGTGCGCGTGGATGCACGTCCAAGCAAAGCTTTTGTTTCGTGGCTGCCGGGAGATAACAATAATTCGGAATGGACGTATTATTATTCATCATCTTCTTATGCTTCGCCTATAGATTGGAGTTCTTTCTCATCAACGACAACAGCTGCGGAAATAGAAGAGTGGTACAATAACGACATCTATGCCGATGCTAATGGAAAAGGTACTACAACAAATCCAAACATAATAATAAATGAACTAGATAAAACTAATAGTTGGGGAGGCTCAATTAATCAGTATTATCTGTATGTTGTGAATAGTGTTTGCGATAAGGTTTATCCTACGGAGCTTATTATCAAGAGACCAAGTTGTTCTGATATTAATTCCGTTCCTTATCATGAAGAGTTCAGTCGTCACGGTATAGGCTCGGCGGATACGACCTTCAGTGCTTTCCCCGATTGCTGGACGAGAAGTGACAGTTATACGGCAAACAATATCTCTTATCCATATATTGAAAGCGACAGCAGCCTGTATTTCCATTCAACAAATGGAACATATGCTTTCGCCGCTTTGCCGGAAGTAAACACCAGCGCGGTAACAATATCAAAAAACAGTTTATTCTTTAAGGCAAAAGGCGCAAGCGCAACAGACAGTCTGTTTGTCGGAATAAGCACCGACGGAACAGTATCCTCTTTTGTTGCAGTTGATACGATTGTTCCCGGCATCGCGTGGGCGGATAGCGAAGTCAAATTCGGCAGCTATACCGGATCGGGCAGCTACTTAGCCTTCCTTTCAAAGACAGCGTCGGAGGAGAATAACATCCGCATCGATAATCTGATATTCGATGAAACTCAATACTGTCACAGTCCAGAGGTTAACGTTCTCAGCCGAAGCGCCGACTCCTTTACAGTGAATTGGACAAGAGGCTACAAACAAAGCCGATGGGATGTTGCCTTCGGAACTAAAGGTTTTGATCCGAGCTCTGTTACAGCAATTTCAAAAACGGATACGGTATTTACGGCAAGCGGTTTATCGGCAAATACGACTTACGATTTGTACATACGTTCATATTGCAGCAACGGTTTGGCAAGCGATTGGCAAAAGCAGTCGGTAACCACATTGCAAACGGTGGCAAGCTATCCGTATTCAACCGGATTCGAGACATCCGAATCAGCAAATTGGACTTTGTTAAATAATGAAGTCGGCAACCAATGGGTTATCGGCACGTCAACAGGAACACCTTCTGTTCCCGGACTTTATGTATCGGGCGACGGTAGCAGCTACGGATACGACACGGAAACATCTTCCAATATATTTGCATACCGTACGATCGACATTCCGGCCGGACCTCAAAAGTTATCATTCTATTGGAAGGGTGTTGGCGAATCGGGAAAAGATTACCTGCGCGTATTCTTAGTTCCTGAAACAGTATCACTCGAATCGGGAAAAGATTACGGCATTAGCCCAACATCGACACCTGAAGGATGGACGGCAGCCGGAGGCGTAGAACTCTCGGGCAGCAGTTCGTGGACCAAATCTACCTTTGATGTTTATGTTTCCAATGAAAATCTTGGAGCAGCGAATCTCGTATTCTACTGGACAAACGATGGAAGTGGCGGCAGCGGATTGCCGGCAGCCGTTGACAGTATACGCATAGCCGCTTCGAACGAATGTACCGTACCCGAAAAACTGACGGCAAGCCGAATAACCTCTTCATCCGCTTATTTGGATTGGATCAGTTATAATACCAATTCGTGGAATATGAAGGTGTTTAAAACTCCTCAATCCGATCCTCAGAGTGCTAAAGGTGTTTTACATGTGATTCCATCAAAACCATTTTTGATGACAGGCTTAGGTGCCGATTCTCTGTATTATTTCTATGTACAAAGCGAATGTAACGGACAATGGTCGCAAGCGGGCGTGTTCAGAACAAAATGTGCGCCGGTCAGCTCTTTGGATGAAGGCTTTGCCATTGTGCCACCAAGTTGTTGGGAAGGTTACGAAGGCTTGGCAGACAATGTATTTGCCGGAACATCGAACATTGTTAACACCACCGATGGTTGGACGGTTTCTGATGCCGCTGTTTTGAGCGGAAGTCATGCTTTGCTGAACATCTCAGGATCTGCCACAAAACAATGGCTTGTTTCTCCTTCTGTCAAATTGTCGACCAACAGCTTCCTGTCTTTCGATTTGGCACTGACAGCAGCTTCGGCTCT
>DAIOHI010000083.1:6858-8609 GCA_036744815.1 Paludibacteraceae bacterium | reverse complement strand
CGAAATCAAGTAGAAAAGTAGAGAAAGATTGGTAATCGGAAAAATGATGAATGCGCGTTTTGCGAAAATTGCATAATTCACTAACTTTGTTTTTCCGAAATTTGATTGACAAAAATACTTGTAAATGTATAAAACAGTATGAAATTCAAGCTATTATTATTAACGCTTTTTGTTAGCATATTACCCAACTTACGAGCTGATGAATCGGTGTTATTTACAGCGACGGCTCCTAAAACTGTTGTTCTGGACAGACCTTTCCAATTGGTTTATTCGGTCAATTCGGGCGATGCTAAAGATTTACGCCTGCCTGAAATTGCTGATTTCAATATTTTGGCAGGACCTTTCACTTCCAGAAGCTCTAGTTTCGAGATAGTTAATGGCAAACAATCGTCTTCCGTTTCGGTTTCTTACACTTATACTTTGCAAGCTAAAAAAGAAGGCAGTTTTGGACTTACTCCGGCAAGTATCAGCGTGAAAGGACAAAAATATTCATCCAATGGACTTACTATAAAAGTATTACCGGCAGATTCTCCTGCCGCTTCTTCATCTTCATCTTCGCAACAGCGGACACAGACGGCAGATGCGGATAATTCATCAATTTCCGACGAAACGATTTTCATCCGGACTATTGTTTCGAAAAGCAATATGTACGAACAGGAAGCATTTTTAGTAACTTACAAATTGTACACTTTGCTTGATGTTACTCATTGTCCGATGAAAAAAGTACCGGAATTCAACGGCTTTATCAGAAATGATATAGAATTGCCCGAAAATCGTGAATTTGGCTACGAAAATTATAATGGACGTAATTACAAATCGGTAGTGCTTTACGAAGTTGTGTTGTTTCCTCAACGTTCGGGAAATCTGAGAGTTGATAGAGTCGATTTCGAAGCCGTTATCCGAGTTCAGAAGAGAAGAGCAATTCGTAGCATTTTTGAAGATCCTTATACAAATGTTTCGCATAATTTATCGGCTCCGGCTGTAACGATTAATGCCAAGGAATTACCTGCAAATAAACCGGCTTCTTTTACCGGAGCAGTTGGTCGCTTTACGATGAACTCTTCTATTTCGTCGAATAAAATAAAAGCAAATGAGGCGATTACTATCAAGGTAAATATCAATGGTAGCGGAAATATGCGGATGGTAAAAAATCCGGAATTTAAATTTCCCGAAAGTTTCGAAGCTTACGATCCGAAAGTGGTAAACAATTTTAAAACGGCATCTTCCGGTGTTTCAGGAACTAAAACAGTTGAGTATTTGGTTATTCCGCGTCAATCGGGTAATTTTGAAATAGCAGCTGTAGAATTTTCTTATTTCGACGTAAACGAAAAGCAATACAAGACATTGCGCACGCCTTCCTATAATATCGCGGTAGAAAAAGGAGAGCAAGGCGATGGAGTTGTTATTGGCGGCGGTGATGCGTCTTCTTATGTAAATAAAGAAGATTTCAAAAAATTGGGAAGCGATATTCGTTATATTTATACTGATAATATTCAGCTTAAGGAAGTGCCGAAATCTTTATTCGGAACGCTTAATGCATGGTTGATGTATTTGATTCCGCTTTTTGTGGCGCTTGTGTCTTTCTTCCTTTTCCGTAAACACGCGAAAGAAAGCTCCGATATCAATTTGATGCGCAATAAGAAAGCGCAAAAAATGGCTCAAAAACGCTTAAGAGCTGCTCAAAAACTTCTGAGCGAAGGGAAAAAAGATCAATTCTACGACGAAGTTTTGAAATCGATTTGGACTTATCT
>DAIOHI010000083.1:0-6842 GCA_036744815.1 Paludibacteraceae bacterium | reverse complement strand
AAGCGACAAGCTGTCGATTTCGGTAGCGGAATTGACCAAAGAGAAAGTTGAATTGGAATTAACTCAAAAAAATATAGATGATAATCTTATTCAAGAGTTTATGAAAATTCTGAATACTTGTGAATTTGCCCGTTACGCACCCAATACGGGGCAAGAAGAAATGGGGAATTTGTATGCCGATGCTATCAATGCGATTACAGAATTGGAGCAGGCTATTAAAAAGATATAAGATAAACCGATATCAGATTTGAAGACGATGAAAGATAAACAGTTTTTCGGAAATACTCAAAAGGAATTAAAGCGTATTTCGCTGTTAATGATGCTTGTTGTTGTGTCGGCTTTGTCCTTTGCACAACCCAAAGACTCGCTCGTGCACGCAGCAAACGAATTGTATGCTCAGGGCAATTATGCTTCGGCAGCTAAGCAATACGAGGCGATCATAGCGGAGAATAGCGTTGCGCCTGAAATATATTACAATTTAGGAAATGCCTATTATAAGATGAATGAAACAGGACGTTCGATTTTGAATTATGAACGTGCGCTTCGTTTGTCGCCTAATTATGCCGATGCAAAACACAATTTGGAATTGGCTAAATTAAAAATTGTGGATAATATACCGCAACACGAAAGCTTCTTCCTCTTGAGATGGTTAGAGAATTTTATTAAACTATTTTCATCAAACCAATGGCTTTTTGTCAGTGGAGGGCTTTTTGTTTTAGCATTGTTGCTTGTTTTTGTCTTTATGTTTGGTTCGTCGCATGGCATGCGAAAATCATCTTTCTACCTTGCTGTTATTCTATTCTTAATAAGCTTGTTGTTTTTTGTGTTCTCCGGAATACGTAAAAATCAGTTCGAAAAACGCGATTCGGCAGTTGTAATGGTTGGAGTTGTAGTCGTTAAAAGCTCACCTGATAAACGAGGAACTGATTTATTTCAATTGCACGAAGGAACAAAAATAAAGATTAAAAGCAGTTTGAGCGAATGGACGGAAGTAGAAGTAGGAAACGGAAATATCGGTTGGCTCGAATCAGTCAATATCGAAAAAATATAAACTTAGCTTATTAAAAATATCACTAATAATGGACGAACAAGGATATGTAGAACGATTGGAAGCAAGAGGAATACGTCCGACCGCTGTTCGTTTGCTGGTTCTCAGAGCCATGCTCAATTATCCGCAAGCTTTCAATTTGTCCAATTTAGAAGATGTTTTGGATACGGTAGATAAATCAACACTTTTTCGTACGATAACGCTTTTTCACAAACAGCACCTTATCCACAGCATCGACGACGGTTCGGGATCAATTAAATATTCCGTTTGCAGCAGCGATTGTATGTGCCGTATAAAAGATCTGCATGCTCATTTTTCCTGCAACGAGTGTCATCGTACTTTCTGTATGGAAAACGTCCGGATACCAAGTGTCGAACTTCCTCAAAATTTTATTCTTTCGAGCATCAATTTCGTTCTGAAAGGTTTGTGTGACGAATGTAATATACGGAATTGATAGATTTTCGTTGATTGGTTTTATGATATCGGCAGAATAATATCTTCCGCCATATCTTTAATCAAAACATCTTTGAAAGAATCCGCACTTTGTTCACGTATAGCCAATGTCTTTAGCCAAAAAGCGTCCAACTCTTTTTTCTGATTGACCAAAAACATTTCACTTCCGTGAGCTTCCAGTTTTTCGAAAAGAATATAAATTGTAAGCTTATTGATGTCGAAAGCCGGCTGATAGGTTTTTACCCGCATTTTTTCGTCGTACACCGATATGAAAATTCCCACATCCACTAATTCTATCAATATCTGATTCACCATACGGATAGGTAGATTATGTTGCCGAGCAATGTCCTCCGATGATAAGGCGGGCTTTTGCTCTTCGAATTGTTTCACTATCGTATGTGTCAAAAATAAGGTAATAAAATCCTTATAACGACGACTCATGTTTTTAGTATCCGTCTCGTATTCGAAAAAATGAGTATTTTGCATGGCATAGGATATTTCCGCGCCCAATAAAACAATCAAACAGGAAATTCGTAACCAAAGCAAGAGCAAAGGAATTGCCGCGAAACTACCATAAACAATATTGTAACGCGATAAATTAATCTGTCCGCTGATGTATAACACTTGAAAAACTTGAAATATCGTCCCGATAAACACACCGGCGACCAAGGCATTGACGAAACGGACTTTTGTATTGGGAATAAGCAGATAGAGCAAGGTGAAAATAATCCAGTTAAGCACAAAAGGAGTAAGTTTTACTCCAAATCGTATCATCGGACTAATTATAATATCGTATAAAATGCTTTGCGAAAAAAAAGTTTGTATATAAATAGATAAACCGCTCGATGCAACGATAAGCACCGGAAGCAGAAGCATCGTAGAAAAGTAAATACTGAACTGTCGTACTACCGAACGAGATTTTTTTACTTGCCAAATATCGTTGAAGGCACTTTCTACCTGCATAAAAAAGTTCATTACCGACCACAGCAATATAATCGTACCGATTCCTAAGAAAAATCCGCCTCGAGCAGTTGATAAATAGCGTTCGACAAATTCCATCAAATTTGGAATAATTTCCGAATGCTCCGAAAAAGAGCTGATCAACCAGTTTTTGATATAATTCTCAATGCCGAAGCCTTTCGAAATAGCAAGTAGGAGAGCGATACAAGGAACAGCCGCAAATAAGATAGAGTAGGTGAGTGCCGAAGCCTTTATATTCAACTTATCATCAATAAATCCTCTGATGGATATGACGATAGTTTTCAGAGTGCGATAAGTAAATTTTTTTGTTTTAGTCAATTCGTTTTCGGTAATACGCCAAATATCGTAACGAATCAACTTATAAAGATTTTGAAAAAAATGAATAATCTTTGACATAGTATATAGCCTTAATATTTAAGGTCAGAATTTATGAATTATACTCTTTAGTCATCTTTTCTCTGTGAGATGTCTCAGTGAAAAAAAACAGCAGTTCTATAAGCCGGGTTCTGTACTTCGTCCTAAAACAAAGTGTTTGCCATTTATCTGGAGCCAATGTTGCCATTAGCTTCTAGCGATCTACCCCCCGACATCGAGCGAGCAACTCTACATACGTCGGTATACATGATCTTGCAGCCCATGAGGCGTACGGCTTCGGATGTTGCCACCCCAACCGGTAAGCTCTTACCTTACCTTTTCACCCTTACCAACAAAAAGTTGGCGGTTATTTTCTGTTACGCTACTCTGCCTTCGCAAACAGCTTCCCGTTAAGAAACATAGTGCTCTGCGCTGCCCGGACTTTCCTCAATTTCGCCGAAACGAAACAGCGGCAAACCGAACTACTGTTTTTATAGCGGACAAAGTTAAATATTTATTTTGATTTTATGGGTGTTTTTATTTCATTACAAAAAGAGTCTGTAATGTGGACCAGTCTAGTAGGAACCAAATTAGGAGGATTATTTATAACGATTTCATCTATTAGTTTTTTTGATCATATCGTGGAGTTATGACAACGTAATAATTAGTGTGATGTTTATCAAATATCTTAGAGGTTGTCTAAATTTGTTTCGTGATTCAAAAAGAACCTTTTTGAATCACGAAGAAGCATTACTTATTCATATTCATAAGAAATTTAGACAACCTCTTACATATCTCGCGCATGGATATTTGTAGATAGCCAGATTAGAAACACTCCGACATATTCAAATGATCAAAGAATCTCGCCCTCCTCTTGTACGCAAATAACGTCATATTTTTCACCATTCAGAAATTGAGATAATATGGAAGACTTATCTGCAATCCCACCATATCCTTGCATATTCCAAGTTAATATCCTCATTAATATAATTTTAAGATTGATTAAAACCTACATATCCCACGCACATAGAAAGTGCCGCCATTTTTATTAAGGATTAATTCTTTGGTGGATGAAATCTGATCAAACAAATATACTTGCTTGGCACTTTTTTCGGTGGATGACCAATAAAATTGCCCTATTGAATTACCGCCGGCAGACGTTAACAATATATTGAAAGAGCTTTGACCATAGGTAAAGAAAATGTTATAGAATTCCGTCCATTCGTCTATGGCTGGTAAATACCACACTCCGGCTACAGATGATTCACTATAAGTTTCTGCCGGATCATTTCGTTTATGAGTTTCAGCAAAAGGAGGAAAATTACTCCAGACTTTAGTGTTATTGCGGACAAGACTCGCTATCGTCTTCATATTGTTAAATCCATTCGTAGCGTCAGTAGCTCCAGTTTCAAAAGTCAGATTATTAATATCAGCCCACATGAAGAACATAGTATGTGTTAGGCACATCACTGTACCGGAATTAGGCGTTCCGTCATTCGCTTTGTAAATCACTCCTGTAATAGCACCGTTCTGATAGAAGTATTCGCCGATGGTATTGCCGCTGATTCTTCTGTTTTGCAGCTCCAGATTGTACATAGCCCCGATCTTGTTGCCTTCATCGAGCCATATCGTAGCCTTGCCGAATTCGACTCCAGCAGCGCCAAAATTAGCGGGAGGGGTAATCACGAATGCACTCGTGGCTTTATCGACCGTAACCGCCCAGCCCGACGGTATATTAGATACACGTACATCGGTAGGCTTGGCAGTTCCGGTGCTGATGTAGGGCACACGATATTCCTGCCCGGCGATAAACGCACCCGGCTGGGAATATGATATGGAAATAGCTTTATATTTCGGCAGGGTAATGGTGTTCGTGCCGTCGGCGAGAGTGAAGACTACAAAGTCGTCATGACTGTTGTCCACTCCGTTCGCAGCAAAGATTGCGTCACCTTGTGGGCCTACCGGACCTTGTGGTCCTGTCGCCCCGTCGTTGCCTGTTGCTTTTACGTTGGTGCTTATCCATCCCGTGCCCGGAGGCGTGCCCGTGGCCGTGCCGTCGGCAGATATATACCAATAGTTGTCGCTGCCGATAGCCACTTTTGGGGTTTTTCCTGTTGCGCCGGTCGCTCCCACCGCTCCTTGCAGGGAAGCCAGCCATTGCGCCTGTGTGCCAGTGTATCCGTTATCCACAGCCTGTTGGTAGGCCGATTTGCCGTTGGCACCGTTAGTACCGTTTAGCGATGCCAGCCACTCGGATTCGGTGCCGGTGTATCCGTTTTCGACCGCCAGTTCGTAGGCGCTGATTCCGTCCGCGCCCCCGATTCCCTGCAGGGAGGCCAGCCACTCGGATTCGGTGCCGGAGTATCCCTTTTCAACAGCCAGCTCGTAGGCCGATTTGCCGTTGGCACCGTTAGTACCGTTTAGCGATGCGAGCCACTCATCCAATGTGCCGGCGTAACCGTTTTCAACTGCCAGTTCGTAGGCAGTCTTTCCGGAGTCGCCTTTTTCGCCCGTAACGGGCATCTTGTTGCCGTTGTCCGATATCCACTCGCCGTCCAACGTCCAATAGTATTTACCGTCGGCATCCTGCTTCACGGCTACCACGGGGGAGTGTCCGGCAGCCCCGGTGTCGCCCGTGTCGCCTTTGGTTCCGTTCCAGATTGTCGCCTCGCCGCTTTTGGTGAAGGTGATGCGGTATCCGCCCGGCGCGGGGGTGGTGAAGGCGCTAACGCCCGTCACGTAATCGTTGTTCTGCAGTGCCGCAACCAGTCCCTGCAGTGCGCTGATGTTGCCGTTTACCGTTTGCTGCCACGTTTCGAGCGCGGCAATGCGCGCGGCGTTCTCTGTCTGCAATTCACGCAGTTCGTCGATGTCGTCTTTCATGCAGCCCGTGAAGAGGAGGGTGGTTGACATCATAATTCCCAGAATGTACTTTGTTGTTTTCATTTTTAAAAAATTTTGAACTAAGAGCCAAGAACCAAGACTTTTAATCGTGTCTTTGTACAGGTAATCTTGCCCATGGATGTTTTTATTTTGTTTATTTTGTAATTTGTAATTCGTTATTTGTTATTTTGCCACGAAGTCGCGAAGAAGCCAAGTTCCACGAAATAATTTGCTAATTTATAAATTAATTTATCCGATTATCCGTGAGCCATCCCCTTTTACAGTTGGCAGTCATCAGTTAGCAGTATTGTGCTCTTGATTCGGGGAGATTCTTCTCTTGGTTGCGCTTCGTTCGGAACGACCTCGTAATGTCCTAAAAACGTTTACACATTTTTATTCCGATTTAATTAATTTGTTTTAGAGATTGAAGTCATATAGACTTTTTGTATTTATAAATTTTCTTTAGCAAAATAGTAATAAAAGCTATATAATTAAAAGATAACCAATTTGATACCAAAGTTTCAAATCTGTTTAGCAGGGTTCTATATGAATCTAACCAAGCATTTGTTCTTTCAATTGTATATCGTTGTTCATAAAGTTTATCATCAAAGAACACATCATCATCACTATCTCTATTTCGAGGATTCAAAGCTGTATTGGCTATTATTTTGTTTCTGAATTCTTTGGAATCAAATCCGGCATCAGCATTAACAAACAGACCATCAGTTTCGATATTGGCTCTTTGTAAGGTTAAAAACAACTCATCCAGATGGTCACCAATTTGATATAAATCATGATGATTCCCGGCTATAGGTGATGAAATAGCTAAAGGTAGGTCTTAATTATCTGTCAAAAAAAATGCATTGGTTGTTCTGCTCATCTTACGAGGTTGAAACTCTACTTCTTCTCCACCACGCAATGCTCTGGTGTGACTTCCATCAACAGACGAAGTGGATAAATCCAACATACAGAATATCAAATAGCTAATAATTGCAATAATTAAAAAATGAAGACAAAGATAAAAATATTTGTTAAAAGTTATTTGTTAAAGAAAATTATTTTCTCTAAAATTTATTATTAATGCGAATCAGTAGTTGAACCTATTCTTCGATTTATTTAGTTA
>DAIOHI010000082.1:5235-8617 GCA_036744815.1 Paludibacteraceae bacterium | reverse complement strand
CGAATCTGATACAATAAGTTTTCGTAAACTTTTCCGGCTTTCTTGTCTTCGTAGTTTCCTACTTCGAGCGAAGTACAATCAGCTGTCAAACCGCTAAACAAAGCCGAAGATACGCGCGGACCTAAATCACGACCAATAGTTGTGGCACCCATAAAAGCAATTTGTGGTTTCTCCTCTTTAAAAAGATTGACCAACAAAGAAGTATGAGGCAAAGAAGTGTAAGGAGCCAATCGTTTGTCGTCGGCAAGGTGCAACACATCAACGCCGTAAGGGAAAACTTGTTTCCCAATTTCCTTCAATTGATAACCTACGGCTACCGCTTCCAATTTACATTTCAGTTGATTAGCTAAAGAACGACCTTTGGTCAACAACTCCAAACTGACATCGCCAACAATGCCGTCTTCTATTTCGAGGTATACAAATAAATTGTTCATAACGGATTATCCTATTGTATGGTTAGCAATTAATTCTTTCAGCAAACTTTCTATATCGACATCAGAAGCAGTCAGTTGTTTGCTCTCTTTCGCAGTAAAAACAACACTTTCGATTTGCTTCACTTTGGTAGGTGAACCCGAAAGTCCGAGCCATTGCGCTTCGTGTTCGATATCGGCTGCGCCCCATTCGGTAATATTCAAATAAGGATGTGCATCGTAAAGTTCGGTGTAATCGGAATTCGATGCTTGTTTTTCGGAAAGCGTAGCAGCACGTTTGTACTTCAAAGTTAATTTTGCGTGACGTGGACGACAAGAAGCAGCTGAACCGTTAACGGTAATAACTATCGGCAAAGAAGCTTTTACTGTTTCCACTCCGCGTTCCAAACGACGTTTAACGGTTATTTTACCGCTCTTAATGTCTAAAATTTCTTCTGCGTAAGTTATTTGAGGCAAGCCCAATTTTTCCGCAACCTGAGGACCAACCTGTGCTGTATCACCGTCAATAGCTTGACGACCGCAGATAATCATATCCACTTTACCCATTTTGCGGATGGCGCAAGCCAAAGCATAAGATGTAGCCAAGGTATCGGAACCAGCAAATTCGCGTCCGCTTAATAGGAAACCGCCATCTGCACCACGATACATACTTTCGCGGATGATTTCGGCTGCGCGAGCAGGACCCATGGTTAATACTTGCACTTTCGTGCCGGGAAATTTGTCTTTAATTCGCAAAGCCTGCTCCAAAGCATTTAAGTCTTCGGGATTGTAAATAGCAGGAAGTGCTCCGCGATTAACCGTTCCATCGGCTTTCATCGCATCCTTTCCCACATTTCGCGTATCAGGCACCTGCTTGGCGAGAACAATGATGTTAAAACTCATATATGTTGATTTAAAATTTCAAGATTTTAAAAATTCAATCTACAAAAATAAACTTTTTTGCTGATGTCACAAACAAAAACACGCACAAAATTGCATGTTTTGTGCGTGTTTTGCATTAATAATAACATAGTGAATTTTAAATCTATCGTTTCACGAATAATCTCTTCACAACATTCTTTGCATTCTGCATCAAAAGCTCTAAAAACCATTCGCATCGATTATCAGTCCAGCGTTGCGGATGCGTTGTGATCATTATTGGCAACTGATTATCTGATTTTTTTATCCATTCAATAAAGTCGTAAGTTGAGTGAAAATTTGGCTGCAATACCGAAGACGGATTGATTCGTTTATCCCGGACATTGAACTTATCACCATCCCAACAACGTCCCGTATCCGTAAAATACAATACATCATCGCGATTCAGGAAATCAAAATAAGGTTCGCCTATAATGCCATAATCGCGGTAATCGTATTTCTTCCATAAATCGCGATTATCGTATTTGCTCCATGGACTACCATCCATAGCGATAGTTGAAACCGGGACAACGGAACGCAAGTTGGATAAATTTTGCTGAAACAAATTAATAGCAGATTTGTAATTTCCCAAAGATTGCGATAAATCACGATAATGATAGCCTATTTCGTGACCTAAAGACGCAATTTCCTTAATTATTTCCGGATTAAAAACAGAAGAATTTATTAAAAAGTAGAAACTCGATTTTATGCCTAGTCTATATTCTAATAATGCTATTTTTAAGGCATTTTCCGGCTTTTTATCAATATCGTGGCGAAGAAGCACATATTTATCCGAAGTTTTTTCTTCACAATATTCTGTAAATGTATGAAAAGAATAACCCTCAACTTGAAAAGTTCTGAGAAAATTCTCAAAAGTCAAAAGAGTAAAATCCGTATTCATACTTTATGCAAAACTAAAATCAAAACAATTATCACAAACACATTTCAGCCAATAAATTTACTATTCGCTCCGCAGTTTTTCCATCCCAGTATTTAGGTACTGTTCCTTGTTTCCCTTTCCCTTGTAACAACAATTCGACCTCAGCTTCAATTTCATCTACTTTTATTAATTTATTGCTTCCTTCCCACACAGTAACAGGACGCTCTGTGGATGGACGAACTGTTAAACAAGGAATATTCAAGTATGTAGTTTCCTCTTGAATCCCTCCGGAATCAGTCAACGTGAACATAGATTTACTTACCAAATGAATAAACTGTAAATAGCCTAATGGCTCAATAAAAAACAAGTTTGGATATTCGTCAATAACCGACTGAAGACCAAATGACTGAATATTTTTATAAGTCCGCGGATGAACTGGAAAAACCAAAGGTAGATTGTTGGAAACCTCTCCCCAAATACGAACCAAACGGGTTAGCGAGTCTTTATCATCAACATTATTAGGACGATGAAATGTTAGAACGCCATATTTTTTTTCAAAAAAGTCACGTCCCAATTGAATGGATGCATTGCGATTTCGCAAATTGAAATTCAGTTCCGTTTGCTGAGATTTTGGCATTTGTTCGACCAAAGAATCGATCATCAAATTTCCCAACATATATATTTTTTCTGCAGAAACGCCTTCTTTCAACAAATTTTCATCCGCATCAATACTTGTTGTTATAAAAATATCGCTTATCGCATCGGTTACTAAACGATTAATTTCTTCGGGCATCGTGCGATCTTTACTGCGCAATCCCGCTTCGTAATGAATCGTTTTAATCCCAAGCTTCGATGCAACCAAAGTGCAGGCTGCCGTACTATTCACATCTCCTACCACCAAAACAAAATCCGGTTTTTCGTCTAAACATACTTTTTCGAAACCTTCCATAATACGCGCCGTTTGTAGAGCGTGACTTGCAGAACCAACCTCCAAATTAATATCAGGAGCAGGTATGTTCAATTCCTCAAAAAACTGCCCTGACATCTTCACATCGTAATGTTGCCCTGTATGTACTAATACAGGATGTATCGTTTTATGTCCTTCCAAAGCATGCATCAAAGGCGCAATTTTCATAAAATTAGGACGCGCTCCAGCGACAAGAATAAGTTTCAT
>DAIOHI010000082.1:239-5135 GCA_036744815.1 Paludibacteraceae bacterium | reverse complement strand
TCCGAAAGCATTTTCTGACGACGTTCTTGAAAAACATCTTTTCTATTTGACATTTCTACCAAGTCTATCACTGTTTGGTAAAGTTTATCAACCTGATTGGTTCTAATTCCATAACCCAATTGATATACATCTTCCAATTCGCTCAAATATCCGATTCGTCCAACAAAGTCGTTAAATCGAACAAAAGGAACGCCCAACACAGCAGCTTCGGCAGCCATTGTTTGACTATCACCAATATAGAGTTGAGAAAATGCCATCACATGATGCATATCCAAAGGATTAATAGCCATACGATATTGTTCGAACTGAGCTTCGAGTTGACGTTCGGAGGTAATATAAATATCTCCATAAGGCTTTAGCAGCTCAATAATTTTTCCTGCTATTTCTGTATTTATTCCCGATACTCCGGAATCATGATGTGCCGTCAATTTTGCAAAACGAATAATGAAATAAGGTTTGTCGGCAGAAAAATATTTCTCTACAATAGTTTTATCTGGCGTAAAATGGTTCGGATGCAAATAAGCCAATTCCTGATAAGATTCGTATTTCACGGCTTTTTGATCCCATTTACCACTATTGCAAACACGAGGATTAAGTATATCGTTAGCAAAAGGATAACTTAATTTCGCAAATTTCGGAACAACATTGGCATCATCTTCGTTGCAAACAATAACTTTCGCTTTTGTAAAAATGCGAGTTGTAAAAGATAAGGTTGTACCAATAAGAACATCAATCTGATTTTTCCAAATAAAGCGACACATACCTATTTCCATTTGAATTACCGAACAGATAAGACCAATTTTACTATCACTACGTCCTTCTCGAATTTTAGTGTAAGATAAGCCTTCATTTTGCAATAATTTTTCTAAAATATCTTTTTGTTTTATTACAAAGAATACTTTGTTTCCATCCTTTTCCAAATTTTTCGCCATGTTCTTGAACAAATGAAAATGTGCCGGATGTCCTAAAAATATCACTACCTTCATATTTCTTTCAACGTTTTGAAGTTATACCCTCTTTTATTCCAAAATATAATTTCTTTTTCGTATAAATGCATTGCGTTCAGACCCAAATTTTTTCTTTTCAACTTCTTCCTCAATACGTCGGACAATAGATAGAGAATATAATTTGATGCACGTCGTTCTGCTTTTGCTCCCAAATCTTCTTCTTCAATTAGTTCATTAGGATGAATCAGAAAATTGATTGGTTTATTCGTACCCTTTGTTTCAAAATACAAAAAATAACGTGTAAGCCTATTTAGAGTTGGAGCTATACGCATAAATGTGCCAATATAAGGAAATCCAAAAGAAGAAACAGGCACTTCTAATAACTTAGTATTTCCTCTTCTTGCTAAATTCTCAATTGAAACAGAATAAGGTATCCGTGGGGCTTTCAGCCAATTCAGCTTATTTTTACTGCCCAAAGTCATAAACATATCTAAACGTTGAGGTGCAACAGAGCTATCAAATTTAAAACCAGTTTCTATTAAAGCCTGAGGAGTAAAATTATTGACACGTAAGGCTGGTGCTCGAAATGAAACAACCTCTTCTCCCGATATATCTTCTAAAATTTTTTTTGCTGTAGACAAATGACTTACTTGTTCTTCTAATGTCAACACATCGAATGCCTTATTATGTTCGTGAGTTAAACCATGACAAGCAACTTCATGTCCATGAGGCAAAATCATCTTCACAATATCGGGGCATTCCTGAGCAAAATCAGCAACAAAGAAAAAGGTAGATTTTATATTGTATTTAGCGTACAAATCCAACAAACGGGGCATTCCTTCTTTCCAAACCTTTATGCCAGTTTCTGGACGAAGACCACCATTCAGTATTGACGTGGTTTCAACGTCGTTAGTCAGCAAACATACTCGCTCTTTCATAAGCACTTACGACCATTTAATGATAGAAGCTCCATAAGTCCAACCACTTCCTACTGCGGCAAAAAGCACAATATCACCCTTCTTCAACTTGCCCGACTTATTCACTTCATCCAAAAGGATTGGAATAGTTCCTCCCGAAGTATTCGCATATTTATCCATATTAGTCATTACCTTTTCGAAAGGAAGACCTATCAACTCTGCAGTTTTTTGAAGAATACGAATACTCGGTTGATGCGGAATCATAATGTCAATATCATGAATGGATAATCCGGTATCATCCAACACTTGATTAATCGCCTTAGGTAAAGCATAAGTTGCTGAATTGAATACCTCTTTTCCATTCATCTGGAAATACTGTTCATGCATATTTTCTAGATGCAAAGGTATTTCTGAACCACCTCCTGGTATTGTAAAACCAAGCATTTCGTGCTCTGTATCAGTATAAAGCCGATAAGCCAAAAAGCCTTCGGTAACATTTGCGGCAGTAATTACTGCCGCTCCTGCTCCGTCGCCAAAGAAAATAGCATCGCGACGTGTCCAATCCGTTATTTTAGAAAAAGTGTCGGCACCAATTACAAGTACATTGTTATAAACTCCCGAAGCAATATATTGCGTACCTACTGACATGGCAAACAGAAAACCACTACACACTGCTGTCAAATCAAAAGCTGCGGCATTGTATGCCTTCAGTTTGTGTTGCACAAAAGCCGCTGTTGAAGGTGCTTTTCTGTCGGGCGTGGAAGTCGCTACAATTATCAGATCAATATTTTCAGCTTTCAAATCTGCATCTTCTATCGCACGCTGACCCGCCATAGTCGCAAGGTCGCTTGTGGCTTGATCAGTAGCCGCAATGCGTCTTTCTTTAATTCCCACATTTTGGTAAACCCACTCGGCATTGGTCGGTATGATTGTTTCGAGATATTCGTTTGTATAAACAGTTTCGGGGACATAAGAACCTGTACCAATTATTTTTACGTTTCGAACTAGCTGTTTCATCTATTTTATCGTTTTATTTTTTAAATCCTACGGGAACGCCGTCTTTCATTTCAAATTCTCTTACTATTTTTGCCGGTATTCCGCCTACCATTGTATTGGGTGGAACATCTTTCGTTACAACAGAACCCGATGCGACAATCGCTCCTTCGCCAATAGTAACTCCCGGGAGTATAGTAACTCCGATAGCTATCCACGCGTTCTTTTTAATAATGACGGGAGCAAGAAATGCTTCCGATAAATGTTGATGATATTCTAATGGTTTATTATGAGTTAGAATGAAATTTTGTCCGGCAATCGAAACCCCATCTTCAATTACGACAAAATTAGGATAAACATCGTCGATAGTCACCATCGGCCCAATGTGTACGCCTTTACCTATTTTTACTCCACGCCAACGATGCAGTTTTACCCTAATACCACTGTAAGGAACAATACGTGACACGACCTGCCAAAAATGATCCATTGTTCGACGATATAAAAATCGAGGCATTGCCATAAAACCGTCATAGCCATGTTCTTTTGCGGTTCGCTTCCATGCTTGAAAAAAGGAGCGTTCGACATGGTTGGGCAAAGGTTGACGCTCTAAAGGTAGATAATCTTTCATTTTAATTGTTTACTTATGGCATTAATATAAACCTCCGTTTAAATCAATTGATGTTCCGGTAATGTATTCCGACTCAATTAAGTATTTTACTGTTCTATAAATTTCTTCAGGATTACCGAAGCTCTCGCTCGGAATTTGTTTTTTCATTTCAGCTTGAAGATATTCGGGAACATCGTTTAATGTCATTCCAATATTAAAATAACCTAAATTAATATTGTTGATGGTTATCCCTCGTTTTGCATTTTCAACGGCAATAGCTTTTGTCATTCCCCAAAGTGCTGATTTGGATGCCGCGTAAGCACTTGTTCCAACAATACCTTTTTGTGCTAAAATTGACGAGAAATTAATGATTCTTCCAAATCCGTTTTCGTACATTAGTGGCAATACTGTATTAATAGTCCTAAAACTCCCTATTAGGTTGATATCAATCAATTCTTTCCACTTTTCAACATCGGCTTTACGAGCAATCGCATTATAGTTTATGCTCGCACAATTTATTAATACAATTTTATCCTCACTACTTACCGATTTCCGGATCCAAGTCTGCACTTGCTCGGTATTGCTCACATCTACCTTCGTAAAAATCGCTTTAATATCTTCTGCTGGAGTCGTTAAACCATAAGTACCATAAACACAAAAATTTTCGGCAAGAAATTTTTGTAACAAAAATTTGCCTATCCCTTTAGAAGCTCCTGTTATCAGTATTTTTATCATTTTTGTTTTTTGAAATTAATTGTACAAAAAAGCGACTACAAGATTACATTTTTCTATGTTCTTTTTTCAAAATATCCATTTGTTTCTCCGCCCATTTCAAAAATTTCTCCAGAGTTCTTTCATTATAGGACACAAAAGTCTTGCTATGACCTATCAGCACTATCGGGATAATATCTTCTGATTCATATTTTCGTCTTATTCTTTTTAAAGCATTTATCAATTGACTTCCGGTAGCTTGATTAAAATCTAACTTCCAAGGACTTTTAATAAAAAATGATTTTAAATTTAACCTTTTAGGATTTTCTTTTCTTTCTGTATTTTCATTCAAACTATGCTTGTGTAATTTAGCCCGTAGCATTCGAAAAATTCGAACTATACTGATGAACGACCAAAAATATCTCATCTCCGTATATATCGGATATTCTGTAATCTGTCCATCAGTATCCTGGTTATTTATATTATATTTACTTGCTTTATAGGGGAAAAGCGTACTATATGCTTCGGTATAGTCGTAATCCACATTACCTGCTTGACGACCTCCTTTGTAAACAGATGTATCAATATTTATGCCGTTATCAACCAAAGCCTGATAGATATTTCCAGTAGGCATCATCGACCAATTAGCCGCTCTAAAAGCATGACATTGATAATTAGAACTAATAGGTTTTAATAAATTTTCTAAATAGTTTTTTGAAAC
>DAIOHI010000082.1:0-220 GCA_036744815.1 Paludibacteraceae bacterium | reverse complement strand
GTACCATTTCATTAATTCGTTCATAAGAAAGAGCTGCCATATTATACTCTTCCCAATATTGAGACCACGATTGACCATTGAATGTAGCTTTAAAATAAGATGAATGAATATGTAGTTGCACATCATGTCCCCGCACTATCGCATCTTGCAATTGTTTTTCTATTTTTTTATAATGAAATTTATCGTCACCTGTGTCTTCATAATACTTTTTAAAACAAAG
>DAIOHI010000081.1:0-8661 GCA_036744815.1 Paludibacteraceae bacterium | reverse complement strand
GCATAATATTCCGACAGCGAAAGATAAACATAAGGACTTTGAGGATCGTCCTGCAACACTTGTTGGAAAATAGCAAAAGCTTTTTCTTTCTGCTCCATGTGCATATAGATGTTTCCTTGAAGCACGCGATAACGGCTTTCGCCCGGATATTTGTTGACTAAACGATCGATTTCCGCAACAGCTTTTTTCTCCTTTCCATCGGTAAGATACAAGCGAAATTTCTCGAGCGACAAGTTTTCTTCTATTCCGGTAAAGTTTTCGAGTTTATCATAAGCTTCTATCGCCTTTCCTATTTCGCCTTTCTGCGTATAAAGCGATGCTAAAATAGGATAAACCTCTTCACGATTCGGGTGATAACGCTGTAGTACAAGTGCGTTTCGAATGGCATCGTCCCACTTTGCCTGGTCGGAATACAGCGACAACAATTGTAAGTTGTACCACCAATTTGCAGGCTGCTTTTCAACGGCTTTTTCCAAACAAACAGATGCTTCTTGCCGCAATCCTATCAATCCGTACAAAGTTCCCAATTCAGCTTGAATTCCGGCGTCGTCAGGATTTATATCCGCACATAACAGAAAAGTCTCGATGGCTTCGTCAAATTGATTCATTTCTTTTAGCCGAAGTGCTTCGTAGAAGTAATAATCGCAAAGACGTTGATCTTCGATGCTGATCGCTTTCATTTGCGTTCGTTGCGATATCGACTTTCTTGCCGCACAAGACGAAAGCAGCAAAGTCATTGCAACTAAAGAACAAAAAAGATAATAAAAACTTTTATACATCATCTAAAAATTATTGCAAACAAAAGTAGTGTTTTTTATTGAAGATTTTGATCTTAATAAAACGGGAATATCATTCATTAAATTCAATGATATCTTTTATTCCTTCTCTATTAAGTAAAATTCTGAATTTTCGGTAATACAAGCTATTATGTCCTTGACAACGAATAACCAAATGCAAAGCATACACGCGTTCTCCCTCGAATTGAAGGTAACCGTTTTTTTCGTCGGGCATATACAAAGGAACAAAAGCATTGTCCATTTTTTGCACATAATTCACCAAATTAAAGCGCGTAATATCATTAATTCCCACAAAGGGATAACCTTTGTATTGATTGATTTTTGAAGACGACAAGTTGACCAGCTTACGATATAATATGATTTTTTCGTGGTAAACTTTATTTTCAGCTTCAACCAAAGGCGTTCGCTTTCTCAAACTCATCACTTTATCAGGCACTTTGACCTCGGATGCAAAATCGAAGCTTTCTTTCGTCCAACCTATTTCTTGTTGTAAAATTTCCAGCTTGCGTTTCGAATCAAAATATCTTTTATCCAATTGAGAGCTGAAATAATAACGCATAGTTTCTTTTATACGATCCTTAAATGCATAGCTTATAACCAGGGCGACAAAAAGCGGAAGCGTGAAGCTGCCGTAATATATTTGAGCCGTAAAAGCAATAATGGTCGCAAATATCATCGAAATAGAAGCTGCAATGGCATAAACCAATTGTTCTGCCCAAATGCCGTCTTTCGATTTTTTTGTATCAAGGAAAAGATCGCTTTCGATAAATTTTTTCAAAATATTCCGACGCATTACTACCAAATAATTATTCGTCGAATCCTTCGGGTCGAGTACTTGATAACCTTTCTCTATTTTATAATCGTTCTCTTCTTTTACAAAATTGTAAAGCAAAGGCATCAGTATTTCGTATTCGGGCATATTTTCACTAGCCCGCATCAGTTTGTAGGAATATTGTTCGCTAATATTTCCAATAAACATATCGCCAAAAGAGAAATGTTCCACTGCATCTTTTGGCAGAGTTTTGCAAAATTCAATTTTTCCCCACAACGAGCGATATTTCGTTTTTATAGTTCTGCAATCGGAAATAAACTCTTTGATCGAATTTATTAAGCTTCCTTTTTCAACTTTATCTATTATTTCAGATGCTTTATCGCGTGTTGCACTTTTAAATATGGAGGAAAACATGCGGATCTGAAAGGTAAAATCACCTAACAATAACGCGTCTGCCGGATTTTTCGTGAGCTCTTCCAAGGATTTTTCGAGACGAATAAAAGGACTATCGTCTGGCGTGCAGATATCTGTCAACGAAAAAACAGGCGTTATAAGCCGTATATTCGATCGAATATCTCGATAAAAACGATCTTTCGAATAGGTTACACGATTAATGTCAAGTCCATTCGGAATAAAAATCCACGTGTTAATACTGAACTCATTAATATCTTTTTTCACATATTGATGAGAAGCAATAAAAGAAGTTTTCATTTCGAATGAAAACTTATCGTGTATGTCGATTTTTACATCTATCATTTTCCTGTGTGTCCGAAACCACCGGCTCCTCGTTCGGTTTCGTCCAGTTCATTAACCTCTATCCATTCGGCTCGCTCATGGGCGGCGATTACCATCTGACAAATGCGTTCACCGTCGTTTATAACAAAATCTTCGGCAGATAAGTTTATCATAATAATACCGATTTCACCGCGATAATCGGCATCTATCGTTCCGGGAGTATTTACCAGTGAAATTCCATGCTTTATTGCCAATCCACTTCGGGGGCGAATCTGAGCTTCGTATCCGGCAGGCAATTCAATGAATAATCCGGTAGGAATAATTTTACGCTGCATGGGTTTCAAAACTACCGCTTCACTTAAATTGGCACGCAAGTCCATACCTGCCGATAGAGCAGTGGCATATTCGGGCAAAGCATGCTTCGATTTGTTTACTATTTTTATTTCCATTTTTCGATTTTATGTTTTTCTGATTGCTATTAGCACAAAGTTACACTTTTCTCCAAAAAGACTTGTATCTACTATTGAAAAATAGGATTTTTCAAGAATTGTTTTATTTTATCTTCGAAATTGCTTTGCTTTAAAAATGTAAAAAAGACGACCTTTCGAGCCGTCTTTTTACTATATTATTCTGAATTTTAATTTCTGATTAGAAATAAAATGCAAGAAACAAACGTCCCGTTGGAAGCGTTGTGAAATGCATATTGTTTTCAGCAGTAGATCCAATACGAGTGGATAATTCTTCAATTTGATTAGCACTTCCATTGAATTGCTCCGATTTTACATATCCCATACTGCCTGTGTTAGCATAGAATCCTAATCCGAGTTCTCCTCCAACCGACATTTTTGGAGCAAAAAAGTATTCTACTCCAACAAATGCATTCAAGCCGGCGTTAAAAGTTTTACCATCATATCTTTCGAGAGTTCGATTAGCAATACTGTTTTCATTTCCGGTAAAACTAGCTGTTGTAGGAGCCTGGTTCATCGCTGTCATTTCATTACCATATTGATATGTGGTAAAGTTATTTGTAAAACCTAAACCAAGTTCTGCTCCGTAAAAGCCTTGCAGACGATTGTATCCTCTGCGCATTTCGTAACCAACACTCAAACTTAATTCGCGACTTCTATTGAATCTATAATCAATTACCGAATTCAAATTGTTTAATGAATTAGCATCGTCAATGCTAACTGCCTGAGATTTTCTGTCAGTTCCGAAATCAAAACCTAATTTTAAGCGCAAAGCACTCAAATCAGATAAGAAATACTTTACATAAATGGTTTGGTCCGAAAGTCCGCTAAAACTTGGGTTTGTGTTTTGCGTGCTACTGTTAAATAGATTTCCGATATAGCCCAAAAATGGATTTGCCTCAATCCCTAAAGCAATATCTCCTGCTTCAGGCAATATCGCTAATCCATTCTTGTTGGTGAGCTTATCGCCACTGTATTGTGCCGAAACAGCAACAAAGCCTCCAAGAATGATAGCTAATGATATGATTATTTTTTTCATTATTTATTTTACTTTAATTCTGTTTCAATTTAGTTAGCCTCATCGTCTTTTTCTTTTCCAGGAGTGAAAGTAAGCTCTTTCATTGTTTCAATTTTCAAATCTCCGGGATATACATTAGACACCGTAAATTCTCCAGCGCTATATTTCCAAACACCATTGATCTCATTATATTTATCAGGATCTTCGGTTGATTGGGTATTTTGTGTGCCATAAAAATCTGCTATCCCAATTTTCACATCACAACCATCTTGAGAAACGGGAACCTTGATAGAGTACTTACCCGTGTTTTTATTATAAGATATATTGTCTTTTGAAACAACATAGTTTCCACTAGCGCTAGAATTTCCGGATAAATCTTTATATGCAACAGTAACTCTTAGATTTAACTCTTGGGGGGCATCAAACGTAATTTTATCTTTTGAATTCGGTTTCAAGTTTTGTCTCATTAAAACAGTTCCTTGAATTTCGGCTGTTTGATCAACATTAACTGTTAGAGGACTTGCCGGATCTTCTGTTGAACAAGAAGTAAGACCGAGAGAGAGAGCTGCAAAAACTACAGCAACACTTTTAAAAAATTTCTTCATTTTTGTTAAAGTTTTGGTTTGTAAAAAAATATAATTTAAACTAAATATAATTCTCATCAAAAAACATACCGAAATTTTTCGGAAAAATTCAGATAAGATGTATTATCGTTACTTTCAGAACAGATGTCACTCAAAAACAGAGCCTTGTATAAAACTGTAATATTCAATAATAAATTTAAGCAAACATAGAATACAGAGCAATTATGATTACTGACAATGATAAAACTACGATTGGTATCAAAACTTGCCTTCGATGTATAATTTTTGTTTCTCTTTGGATCGAAACCGCAATCGGCTGGCGGAAGAAGAGAAGTAAATAATAAAGAACCGTTGCCGAAAACAATCCGACTAAGCATCCTCCTATAAGATCCAAGGGATAATGAACTCCCAGATAAATGCGCGAATAACAATTGACAATCGCCCACAAAAAAACAAAAATGCTATAAGTTCTGTTTTTGAAAAGAAGCGAAGTGAAAAGTGCCAAAGCAATCGAATTGGCTGCATGCGACGACACAAATCCATATCGACCTCCGCGATAACTGACAATATGCACCAACCCATCAAGTACCGATTCTCGCGAGGGACGAGGGCGTTGAACAAATTCTTTGAGTATCCCCGACGATATCTGATCCGCCAAAGCAATACATAACGAAACGGCTAAAATAATCCATATCGATTCCTTTCCCCATCGACGGATAAATACATATACAAGAGAAATATAGAAAGGCAGCCAAGTCAGTTTTTCGCTGAAAAGGAACATGAACTGGTCGAAGAAATCGGAATGAAGACCATTCAAATATAAAAAAAGATTGGTATCCTTTGTTACGAGGTAAGTGATAATATCCATAGAAAATAATTTAGACTTGCTTTTGTATCTGGATAAAAGATGTTTATAAAAACAAAAGCCCGATCAAGTTACTTGTTCAGGCTTTTATTCGTTGCCGAAATTCGGCGTTTTTAATATCTTAAGCCGGATGGATTGCTTCCGACGGACATACATCCGCACAAGTTCCACAATCTGTGCAAACATCAGCGTCGATAACATAGATATCGCCTTCTGATATTGCTTCTACCGGACATTCGTCGATGCATGAACCGCATGCGATACAATCGTCTGAAATTACGTAAGCCATTTTAGTTTATATTTAGTTAATAATAGTTAGTTTGACAAAAATAGGAATTTTTTTATTCCAACAAAAATTTTTTCATCCTAATCCTCTATTTTTAAACTTTTATATTAAACTTTCTGTCCAAAAGCCAAATCTCCCGCATCGCCAAGCCCAGGAATGATATATGAATGTTCGTCCAATTCGGGATCGATAGCGGCTGCCCAAAGCGTTGTTTTTTCTTTAGGAAAATGATCGGCAATATAATCTACGGCTTGCTGGCTTGCAATAATTGTAGCTATATGTATTTTATCCGGATTTCCTTTTGTGAGCAAAGCTCCGTAAGTCATTTCCATCGAACTTCCGGTGGCAAGCATCGGATCGTTTATGATCAAAGTTCGTCCATCAAGGCAAGGCGAAGCGATGTATTCGATAAAAATATCGAATTTAAGCGCGTCTTTATATTTCCGATAAGCCGAAACGAAAGCATTTCCCGCGTTATCGAAATAATTTAAAAAACCATTGTGAAAAGGAAGTCCTGCGCGAAGAATTGTTGAAATAACAATATTATCCGAAACTTGAGGAATTGTAGCAACTCCGAGCGGAGTTTGTACATTTTCGGGCGAATAATCGAGCGTTCTACTGATTTCGTAAGCCATTATTTCGCCAATGCGTTCCAAGTTTCGACGAAAACGCATCGAGTCTTTCTGTATTTCTACCGAACGAATTTCTTTTAAATAGCGGTTTAAGATGGAATTGTGTTCCGAGAGATTAATAATGTTCATGTTCTATATTAAAATTTGACGACAAAAATAATCAAAAAATGAAAATAAACCGCTTCTGTTCTCAATGAAAAAACTAAAAATGAGATGATTTCAGAATCTGACGATTCATTGTTCAATCCTTGATTTTCTGCTGTTTTTTCCTCGATTGCATTGTCCGTTGTGCATATTTATATACTTTTGCTTTAAATAACACAAAAACACATTATGAATAATAATATTATCTTAAGGTCGGCATTCGTCCTTATTTTTATTTCAACTTTATTTTTTGCTTCAGCATACGATGTTGTCGGACACCGCATCATTGCAGAAATAGCATACAAAAACCTGGATAAGAAAGCGCGCCAACAAGCTGATAAAACACTTGGCAAAAGAGGAATTATTTATACTGCTTCGTGGGCTGATGAAATCAAAAGCGACAGTTCTTATGCTTATAGTTATGCCTGGCATTATCAAAATATCGCAGCAAATTCGACATTGGACGAAATTAAAATTTTGCTTGCTGATCCCGATTCACAGGGAGAACACCTCTTCTACGCCATTGATAAAATGGTGAAACGCTTGGAAAAAGATAAAAACGATGCCGAAGCATTAAAGTTTTTGGTTCACATCGTTGGAGATTTACATCAGCCTTTGCACATGGGACGCCCCGAGGACAGAGGAGGAAATGCTATAAAAACGACTTGGTTTGGGCGAAACACAAACATTCACGCAGTTTGGGATGGCATGCTGATTGATTCACGAAAAATGTCGTCGTCGGAATATGCTGCTTATTTGGAAGATAAATTCGGCGAAGAAAAGGAGAAATTTCGCAAATTTCGTATATTGGATTCTGTAATGAAATCCTACGAATTGGCTAATGAGATTTATGCTTACGATCTCTCCGACACCAATACCTATCATTACACCTATCGCTTTATGAATCAACAAGACGAGATGCTGTTTGTTGGAGGAATTCAATTGGCGAATATATTAAACAGTATTTTTAAATAAAAACTTCGGCAAACTTTCTGTTCGACCGAAGCTAACATTTTAGTGCATGAAAACAGAAATTGGAAATATAGATCAAGAACGAGCTGTGTTGGTTGGATTGATCACACAAACTCAAAACGAAAATAAAGCAAAGGAATATCTCGATGAATTGGCGTTTTTAGCCGATACTGCCGGAGCTTTGCCCGAGAAAATGTTTTTTCAACGACTCGATTATCCGAATCCAAAAACTTTCGTCGGACCGGGAAAATTGGAGGAAATTAAAACATACATTGATGAAAACGAAATCGGATTAGTTATATTCGACGATGAACTTTCACCTAAACAATTGCGTAATATCGAACGCGAACTGAATGTAAAAATCATTGATCGTACTAATCTTATTCTCGATATTTTCGCTAAGCGCGCTCAAACAGCTAATGCCAAAACACAAGTAGAATTAGCTCAATATCAATACATGCTTCCTCGTTTAACTCGTTTGTGGACTCACTTGGAACGCCAGCGTGGAGGTATCGGCATGCGCGGTCCGGGTGAAACTCAGATTGAAACCGACCGTCGAATTATTTTGACTAAAATATCGCTGCTCAAAGCTAATTTGAAAGACATTGACAAACAGATGGCTACACAGCGTAAAAACCGCGGTAAAATGGTACGTGTTGCACTTGTCGGTTATACAAATGTGGGCAAATCGACACTTATGAATTTGATTAGTAAATCGGAAGTTTTTGCCGAAAATAAACTTTTCGCAACTCTTGATACTACGGTTCGTAAAGTGATTATTGAAAATCTGCCTTTCCTCCTTTCCGACACGGTAGGATTTATCCGAAAGTTGCCGCATCATTTGGTCGAATCTTTTAAATCGACATTGGACGAAGTGCGCGAAGCGGATTTGCTTCTTCATGTGGTGGATATTTCTCATCCAAATTTTGAGGAGCAACTTGAAGTGGTTTCGCAAACGCTTCGAGAGATAGACCCGACAGAAAAGCCCACTATTATCATTTTCAATAAAATAGACGCATTTTCTTATACTCCAAAGGAAGATGATGATTTATCTCCGATGAAAAGAGAAAATATCAGTTTAGATGAATTGAAAAAGACATGGATGTCGAAAATGCACGATAATTGTATTTTCATTTCAGCAAAAGAAAAGCAAAACATCGATGAATTGAAGAGTCTTCTATATCAAAAAGTAAAAACAATTCACGTTCAGCGTTATCCTTACAACGATTTTTTATATCAACATTACGAAGAATAAAAACGACGCACTTACCATAATTTAATTTGAAAAATTATGCAAAAACACCGCCAATTAAGTGAAAAAGAAATCGCGACACTGATTGTTCACGGTTGCTCGGCTGAAAATTGGAGCAATGTAAAAGTTTCCGAAGA